>USLW01000363.1 GCA_900555605.1 uncultured Clostridium sp.
TCATCGACTGATAGATCAGCGTACCTGCAAGCCCTACAATACTAACAGCCAGCAGGGCGGAAAGAATAATAACCATTTTTATACCCGTTCGTTTTTTTATATCTTTTCCTTCCATTTTATTGACAATCACCATTCCTTGTGGTAGTTTTAAATATGAAAGCACATAATAACTGTTATGTGGTACATAGTAAATAAACAAATATAGATTATAGATGAGTTATTATAGTATATTTTAGCTTATAAATCAATAGTACAGAATTGAATTGTCAAAAAATTATTGTACAGTCGTGAATGATCGTTTACACTTTTTAGATGACTCTGCCTTGTCAAGGGTAGACCAGCTTTGACAGTTTCCATGACAGGCAATTTCCCCGGCAGTATGCTATAATAAGCGGCGGCGGGCCGCGGATACCGCTTTTTCAGGAAAATTAAGCCGCGGAGAAAGGCTGTGCGGATATGATCAAGCATGTGGTTTGTTTTAAATTGAAGGATAACAGCAGGGCAAGCTGCGAAGCGGCAAGAGATGTGCTGCTGTCCATGAACGGCAGGGTGGACCTGATCAGGGACTTGCGGGTCGGCATCGACTTTCTGCATTCGGACCGTTCCTATGACATCATTCTGGAGGTTGTTTTAGATAACGAAGAAGCGTTGGAAAAATATCAGATTCATCCGTATCATGCCGGGACGGTAAAAACATATATGCGGCAGGTGCGTGCAGAGAGCATCTCCGTTGACTATGTATTAGATTGACAAGGGGCATTCCGGATCCCTTCCGCCGGATTGCAAAACGCCCCGCAAAAATTCCTTCGTGGATTTTTGCGGGGCGCAGAGATTGCTCAGGCAAAACGTAGCGCGCTTTATTTTTTTTGACAGAAGGCCAGCGCCGCCTCAGCCGCAGACGCGGCGTCTGAAGTATAGCAATCCGCACCGATGGACGCGCAGAAGCTCTCAGTCACAGGTGCGCCGCCGATCATGATCTTGACCTGATCCCGAATGCCCTTTTCCACAGCCATGTCTACAACATTTTTCATCTGATTCATGGTAGTAGTAAGCAGCGCCGAGCAGCAGATGATATCCGCATGGTTTTCTATAGCAGCTTCTACAAAACGCTCTGCCGAAACGTCCACGCCCAGATCGATTACGGACAGGCCTTTGCCTTCCAGCATCATTTTAACCAAATTCTTTCCGATATCGTGCATATCACCCTTTACGGTACCGATTACGGCTACGCCCTTGGGCTCTACCCCGGCCTCCACCAGATGCGGTTTCAAGATGGCAACGCCTGCATTCATCGCGCGGGCCGCTACCAGTACCTCCGGCACATAAACCTCATTATTCTTAAATTTTTCACCGATAATGGACATTCCCGGAAGCAAACCCTCATCCAAAATTTTCTGCGCGGCGATGCCCTCATCCAGTGCCTGCTGTACAAAAGTCTTCACCTTTGAAGCTTGCCCCTTCTGCAGGCATTCACAGATATCGTTCAGTACTGCCATAAATATCCCTCCGAACATTTTGATTCGCTGATAATCAGATATTACGGTGTCATTATAGGTAAACGCCCGCTCCATTGATTGGACTATATTTTGATTTTTAGTAATTTTTTTTACTTTTTATGGGCACCTTTTACGCGCCGGCAGGCGTTTTGTATTTTCCTTTATTTCCGACGGTTTTCTTTTCCCCGGCAGAAGGCGCCTCTGCGGCCGCATCGCCGCGGGTATCCCGATACCGCTTCGGAGATACGCCGGTTTCCCTTTTAAACACTTTTGTAAAATAGCTCTGATCATCGAATCCGCACATTCCGGCAATATCTGCAATCGGAATCCCGCCGTCCAGCAGAAACAGCTTGCTTTTGGCGATCCGCACCTGATTGATATACGCAACCAGGCTTCTTCCGGTTTCCTTTTTAAAGATACTGCTCAAATAAGAGCGGCTCAGATATACATGCTGGGCCACATCGTCAAGCGTAATGCGCTTCATATAATAGGTTTTGACATACTCCATCGCTTTATACACCACATCCGAATGCTTGCTTTGTACAAAATCGAAGGTATAGCCGACAAAGCGATGCATGACGCCGGTCAGCCAACGGCTCAGCTCCTCAATGGAAGTAAAATGCTGGATATCATTGATATGGTTTTTGTTAAATAAAAAGACCTCCTGAATATCTGCCCCTGCTTCAATCGTCGCCCGGGACAGCAATACCGTCAGCTCGGTCACGCGTGCTTTGATATCCGCCAAATTAAAATGGCTGCTGAAATAAATACAGCCCAGCAGCTCGTTCAGCAGTGCCCGGGCTCCGTTTTTGTCTCTGCTGACAATTAAATGATGCAGCTTTTTCTCATATTCAATCGGATTGTAATAAGCATTTTCCGTCTGAAAACGCTCCCGGACCTCATAAACCGCATTCAGCAGATCCGCCTGTTCATAGGGTGCAATGTCCACATGACGGTACGGCACCCCGGAGACAAAGGAGGCGACTGCGGAAAGCAGCGACGCCAGATGATTCACAGCTTCCGGCGTGCGTACAGGAAGCGTTCTCACAAATTCCGGATC
>USLW01000364.1 GCA_900555605.1 uncultured Clostridium sp.
ACACTTTTATGAGCGTGCAGGCCGCGTCATGAGCCTCGGGGGGGAGCCGCGGGAGGGGACCCTGACTGCCATCGGCGCCGTATCGCCTCCGGGAGGCGATATTTCCGAACCGGTTTCCCAGGCTACGCTGCGCATCGTAAAGGTTTTCTGGGGACTGGATTCATCGCTGGCGTATGCGCGGCATTTTCCTGCGATTAATTGGCTGAACAGCTATTCGCTGTACGTGGATACGCTTTCTGCCTGGTACAGCGAGCATATTTCCCGGCAGTGGGAGAGTAAGCGGGCGCTGGTCATGAACTTGCTGCAGCAGGAGGCAGAGCTTCAGGAGATCGTAAAGCTGGTAGGTGTGGATTCTTTATCTGCGGCAGATCGTTTGGTCCTGGAGGCGGCCCGGTCGATCCGAGAGGATTATCTGCATCAGAATGCGTACCATGAGGTGGATACGTTTACCTCCTTTGCCAAGCAGAATAAAATGCTGGAGCTGATTTTGGGATTCTATACGCAGAGTGCCGATGCGCTGAAGCGCGGGGTACATTTCGGAAGTATTGAGAAGCTGGCTGTCCGAGAACGGATCGGCCGTATCAAATATGTTCCCGAGGAGCTGGTGGAGCAGGAAGCTGCCGATATCGTCCGGGCGATGTCAGAGGAAATCCAGGAGCTGATTGCAAAAGAGGCTGTGTAGGCGCCGGCCGGGAATGGAGGATCAGATATGTATAAAGAATATAAAACGATTTCTGAAATTGCGGGACCGCTGCTGCTGCTGCGGCAGGTGACAGATATCAGTTTGGGAGAGCTGGGAGAAATCCGGCTTGCAGGCGGTGAAGTCCGGATGTGCAAAGTGCTGGAAATCGACGGAACCAATGCGGTGGTTCAGCTTTTCGAAAGTGCGGCGGGCATTAATATGACCAACAGCACGGTACGTTTTTTAGGCAGAGGCGTGGAGCTTGCGGTGTCCGAGGACCTGTTGGGACGCGTATTTGACGGCATGGGAAATCCCATTGACGGCGGTCCCGCCATTTTACCGGATAAACGGATGGATATCAACGGACTGCCGATGAATCCGGCGGCCAGAGACTATCCGTCTGAATTTATTCAAACCGGAGTTTCTGCCATTGATGGATTGAATACCTTGGTCAGAGGCCAAAAGCTGCCGATTTTTTCTGCCTCCGGACTGCCGCATGCGAATTTGGCGGTGCAGATTGCGAGACAGGCAAGGGTTTTGAATCAAGACAGCAATTTTGCCGTTGTGTTTGCGGCAATGGGAATTACCTTTGAGGAAGCAAATTTCTTCATAGAGGATTTCAATAAAACAGGGGCGATTGACAGAACGGTGCTGTTTATGAATTTAGCCAACGATCCGGCGGTGGAACGGATTTCTACGCCGAGAATGGCGCTGACCGCGGCAGAGTATCTGGCCTTTGAAAAGAATATGCATGTATTGGTCATTATGACCGATATTACGTACTATGCCGAAGCGCTGCGGGAGATTTCCGCCGCGCGGAAAGAGGTGCCGGGCCGGCGCGGTTATCCCGGGTACCTTTATACAGACTTAGCGACGCTCTATGAACGCGCCGGCAGAAAAAAAGGAATTGACGGAAGTATTACGCTGATTCCGATTCTAACTATGCCGGAGGATGACAAGACACATCCGATTCCGGACCTTACGGGATATATTACCGAAGGCCAGATCATTCTCAGCAGAGAACTATATCGAAAAGGCATTACACCGCCCATTGACGTCCTGCCGTCTTTGTCCCGTCTGAAGGATAAGGGAATCGGAAAGGGGAAAACCCGAGAGGATCACGCAGACACCATGAATCAGCTGTTTGCCGCGTATTCGAGAGGAAAAGAGTGCAAGGAACTGGCTACGATCCTCGGAGAATCCGCCTTGTCGGAAACGGACCGGCTGTATGCGCAGTTTTCGGAAAGCTTTGAGCGTGCGTATGTCTCCCAAGGGTTTCAGACGAACCGTTCCATTGAGGAGACACTGAATATTGGCTGGCAGCTGCTGAAAATTCTGCCGAGGGCGGAGCTGAAGCGGATTCGAGACGAATATATTGATAAATATTTAGGCGCCTAAAAGGTGCGGCTGAGGGAGGAAAACTATGGCGCGGCTGAATGTGAGTCCTACCAGAATGGAACTGTCGCGGCTGAAAAAACGGCTTGCTACAGCACGCAGGGGACATAAGCTTTTGAAGGACAAACGTGATGAGCTGATGAAGAAATTTCTTGAGATCATACGAAAAAATCAGGACCTGCGGTTTCGGCTGGAGGATATGGCGTTAGCTGCGGAGCGTAATTTTGTGATGGCCAGCGCGCTGATGTCAGAACAGAATCTGGAGGAGGCGCTGATGTATCCGTCCAGAACGGTCAGCACGGCGGTTTCCATAAAAAATATTATGGGCGTTGAAGTCCCGGTGTTTGATTATCATGTGGAGGAAGGCGGCGAACTGTACTGTTACGGGTTTGCAAATACCTCAGCCGAGCTGGATGATGCGGTAAATGCCATGAACGCGCTTCTGCCGGTGCTGCTGGAATTGTCGGCAGTGGAAAAA
>USLW01000365.1 GCA_900555605.1 uncultured Clostridium sp.
CACGCCCCGCACGCCGTGCAGTTTTCCCGGATTCTTTCACACAGCGTCATGGCCTCTGCCTCCAAAGGCTCATACCAATCGATCTGCGATAAAATACGTTTCAGGGGGCGGGATACCGCCGTGCAGGCCTGCACGGACCAAACCACCGCCTCTCTCTCCGTATCCCGGATTCCGAAAGGAACCATGACAAAACTACCCCGGACAATCGCACCCGCAAGTGTGCCGTCAACGAGGTAGCTGTACTCCGTATCATATTCTCCCGCACTCTGCAGCAGAAAGACATTGACGATCATCTGCCGCGCATTTTCTTCATACATATACCCCTCTTATCAAATATAAGGAGTGATAAATTCCGGTATTTTATTCTCGTCTCCGTTGATGCTGATGTAAAAATGCACGTTGTGCTCCTTGGAAATCTTGTCTACACCGCTGAAAAACAGCTTCAGGGATTGTGCATCCTGGTGTACAATGTATGTCAGGCCGTCAATAAAAACCGTTTCTATATCGTAATTCTGAGAGGCAACGCCGCAGATGAAGCCCAAAAAGGCCTCAGCACCGGACACAGGATAGTCCAGAATATTAATAAATCTGATTTTGTGGGATAATTTCACGAGAAGTTCGTTGCTGTCATCAATATAAACAACATTTCCGTTGCTTTCACCGGCCAGCGTATTGGCATGTTCCAGCATTTTTTTTGTCTTTCCCATACCTTTTTTGCCATAAAAAACTTTTATCATGGTAATCCGCCTCCATACATGTATTTGTGTTGTTAAGGATACAACAAATTCTGTTAAAATTCAAGTCCGAATAAATTCCGCCTGTCTGCGTTGGCTGCTTTCCCGCCCCCTTTCCCGCCGACCGGCAGCGGTCTCGGATATTGATCCGCAGCGCGTGAAGCCGCGGATACAGCCGTATATGTAACGGCGCGTGCCCTCAGCAGCACCGTGCGCCGCCCATATGCCGCGGCTTTTATATCAGTTCATCCTCTATTCGGATCAGCCGGTTGTATTTTGCCACCCGCTCACTTCTCGCAGGCGCACCGCTTTTGATATATTTTGCGTTCACCGCTACGGAAAGGTCTGCGATAAAGGTGTCTTCTGTTTCGCCGGAGCGGTGAGAAATGATCGTGGTATAACCGGCCTTCTGCGCAGTCCGGATCGTATCAAGCGTCTCCGTCACGCTTCCGATCTGATTGAGCTTAATCAGAATCGCATTTGCACAGCCCATCCGGATTCCCTGCTGCAGGCGTTCCTTGTTCGTAACAAATAAGTCGTCGCCTACAATATGGCACGGCCGTTCGATGGTGCCTGTCTCCTGTGCGATCTCCGTTAGATCAGCGGTCAGCCTCTGCCAGCCGCTCCAATCATCCTCTCCCAAAGGATCCTCAATGGAGGCAATGGGATAACGCGCGCACAGATTCACCCAATTTTTAATCAGATCTCCTGTTGAATGGCGCACGTTGTGTTTCGGAATCACATAACCGCCCTCGGATACCCACTCGCTGGCAGCAATGTCTAAGGCCAGCACAAAATCGTGGGGCGCCTTATATCCCGCCAGTTCAACAGCTGTCAGGATCAGTTCAATGGCCTCCGTATCCTCTTTCAGATTCGGCGCGAAGCCCCCCTCATCCCCCACGGCAGTGCTCATTTTACGTCCCTCTAAAATACCCTTCAGCTTATGATAAACCTCCGAACACCAGCGCACCCCCTCCCGGAAGTTCGGCGCACCTATAGGAATAATCATAAATTCCTGTATATCCACGTTGTTCGCCGCATGGGCGCCGCCGTTCAGGATATTCATCATGGGCCGCGGAATCTCGCAGCCCATAATTCCTCCCAAATATCGGTACAGGGGCTGCCCCGCTGCTGCAGCGCCTGCTTTTGCGCAAGCCATGGACACAGCTAAAATGGCATTGGCCCCGAGATTGGATTTATCCTTCGTGCCGTCCTCTTTCAGCATGGCGGCATCGATCTCATTCAGCTGAAAGCAGTTCATGCCGGTGATGGTCTGGGCGATTACGGTATTGACATTGTTTACCGCTCTGGTAACGCCCTTCCCGCCGTATCGGGCCGGATTCTGGTCCCGCAGTTCCAAGGCCTCATGCCCCCCTGTGGAAGCACCGCTGGGGACGACGCCCCGTCCGACAATCCCGTTTGCCAGCCGTACCTCCGCCTCCAATGTTGGATTCCCTCTGGAATCCAGAATTTCTCTTCCATATATTTCTTTAATGCAAGCGCCTTGCCCAAACATAAATTAACACAACTCCTCTGTTCTATAGAACTTTGATAGAAGATAGTGTAACCGTTTCCCGGTAAAATATGTATGGCCTCCGGAAAATATCGGTAAAAAAAACGGTCCGGACCGCAAGAAGGATCCGAACCGTTTTGATCGCCGCAGGATCAGGAGACCCATGGGACGTTGGCGCCTTCGCTGGTGCGCAGTACGCCGAGCGCATTGCAATCCGTATAAAATGCATTCTCCAGCTGCTGGAATCGGCTGCTGTCGGCAAACTCGCCGCGCTGTGCCCGCATTTTATACCAGCGGT
>USLW01000366.1 GCA_900555605.1 uncultured Clostridium sp.
GGTCATTGTATTAAAAAAGAAAAAGGCAAGGGTAGAGTAACGATAAAGGAATACAAAAGTTCCGTGGTGTGGTGTGATTTGAAAAAAGGTCCGAATCTGCAGAATGAATTTGCGCTTGATTCGGGCCTTTTTATCAATTTATTTTGCCGAATTTATCATATGCACGGGGAGTACTATAGCATATATAACCGCAAAACACAAATTGCTGACGGAATCAAAGCCTGCGTGTGAAGGCCCTTCTGCGGCCGCAGAAGCCGGAATCCGGTGTGCCGTTGCTGTTTTTTTCGAATTTTTTCATAAAAAAACCGTCCTGAAGGGGGACGGTTTTTGGGGTGGCTGATGGGACTCGAACCCACGACCTCCAGGGCCACAATCTGACGCTCTAACCAACTGAACTACAGCCACCATGCAGCGAACGAATGGAATTATAAACGAAGACAGGCCGGCTTGTCAACAGTGAATTTTAAAGAAGAGAAAAGATGCGGCTGCCCTGCGGCGCGGTATTGACACCCTTGTGCGGAAAGGCTATAATTTCCACGATGACCGATGGATCATCGTAGTTGGATAAAAGAAATATCAAAACAGCAATACCTTTAAATTTGTCCTGTGAGGCAGTAAGGTGCGAAATGCGGCGTGTAGGGTTGCGGCTTTCTGTCTGAATGGCAGGAAGCCTTTTTTTGTAGATTCTGCGCTGCGGACTTTGTACGGTTAAATGTTAGAGCTTGGAATGTGACAGAGATAAAGCAAAAGGCAGGAGGGGCATGTTATGGACAAGCATTATGCGGAAAAAGCGGTGATTATGGATGAAGCCTCCATGGGGCGGGCAATCAGACGGATCGCCCATGAAATTGTGGAGCGCAATAAGGGGGCTGAGCGGCTGGCTCTGATCGGCATTCAGCGCGGCGTTCCGCTGGCAGAAAGAATCGCGGTACAGATCAATGAGATTGAACGGACAAATGTAAAATTAGGGGTGCTGGATATCACCTTTTACCGGGACGATCTGAGTCTGCTGGCGGCGCATCCTGTGGTAAACGGTACAAGCATCGCATTTCCGCTGGAAGGCTGTACCGTCATTTTAGTCGATGACGTCATTTATACGGGCAGAACCGTGCGGGCGGCGATCGAGGCCCTATTTGACAGCGGCCGCCCGGATATGGTGCAGCTGGCGGTGATGGTAGACCGGGGACACCGGGAATTACCTTTTAAACCGGATTATATCGGTAAAAATGTTCCGACCAGCAAGTCGGAGCTGGTTTCGGTGGAGTTAACAGAGGTAGATGGCCGGGATCTGGTCAGCCTGAAGGCTTTGTCAGAAAATGCTTGAATATGCTGCCGGCGCAATCTGTGCCGGCGGAACGGGAGGAAACAATGGGTTTGTCACAAAAAGATCTGCTGGGGCTGAGGGATACAACAAAAGAGGACATCAGCCTGATTCTTGAAACAGCAAAAGCAATGAAGGTCATATTGGATTCGAACAACAAAAAGGCCCCGCATCTCCAGGGAAAGTCAATTGTAACGCTCTTTTATGAGAATAGCACCAGAACCAGGCTGTCATTTGAAATGGCCGCCAAATATCTGAGCGCGGCAGCGGCAAATATTTCTGCTTCCAGCAGCAGTGTCACCAAAGGGGAAACTTTATTAGATACGGGGCGGACCATTGAACGGATGGGGACGGATGTGATTGTGATGCGTCATCCGATGTCTGGCGCGCCGCATTTGCTTGCCAAGCATGTAAAATGTTCGGTAGTGAACGGCGGAGACGGTATGAATGAGCATCCGACACAGGCCTTGCTGGACATGCTGACGATGGTGCTCCATAAGGGCAGCCTCGAAGGCCTGCGGGTCGCGATTACAGGAGATATTCTGCACAGCCGGGTTGCCCGCAGCAATATTTGGGGACTGCAGAAAATGGGGGCCAGCGTGGTTCTCGGCGGCCCGTCGACGTTAATGCCTGTTGAAATCAGCCGTATGGGGGTGGAGGTTGCGCCCACCGTCCGGGATGCCGTCAGAGATGCGGATGTGGTAATGGGACTTCGCATTCAGCTGGAACGCCAGAAGAAGGGACTGTTTCCTTCCACACGGGAATATGCCAAGTTTTTTGGCGTGGACCAGGAGGTTTTGTCACTGGCCAGGCCGGACTGTCTGATTATGCATCCGGGGCCTGTCAATCGCGGCCTGGAGCTTACCTCTATGCTGATCGATGGCGACCGGTCCGTGATTGATGAGCAGGTTACCAGCGGAGTAGCCGTGCGTATGGCGGTGCTGTATCTGCTCACAAGAAGATAATAGATGCATGGTATAAAAAACAGAATGAGATGTCTTTCTCCATGCGTTTGCAGCGGAAGCGGATGGCGGATCTGCTAAGAACGCAACGGCTCAAAATTTGAAAGAAAGGAAGCCCCGGCGAGGCGGGGCATGGTAATTGCAATGATTATATTAAAAGGAGTTCACGCAGTGGATCCGGGCTCAGACCTGGACGGCATTGTGGATATTATAATAGAAAACGGGAAAATTGCTGCAATCGGTCCTGACGCGGCAGC
>USLW01000367.1 GCA_900555605.1 uncultured Clostridium sp.
TAGAGCGGCAGGCGGACGGCTGGTAGAAATGCGGAAAGCGGAGTGAGAAACATTTTGAAACGAATTATTTTTGTATGTACGGGAAATACATGCAGAAGCTTTATGGCGGAATTGCTGATGAAAGAACTGATCAAAGACGCTGTGGAGCAGGATATTCTTGAAAAAGGAGATGTAAAGGTAAGTTCAGCCGGACTGTTTGCGGTGGAAGACGATGAAGCCAGCGTATACGCCGTGGAGGTCTTGGAGCATGTGTACGAGTTGGATATCGATAAGCACAGGGCACGGCAGCTGACGGAGGAAATGGTGGAGGAAAACGATCTGATCGTAACCATGACAGACGGGCATAAGCATGCGATCATCAATGCATACCCTGAGGCAGAGGACAAGACATTCACTTTGAAGGAGCTTGCTTACGGAGAAGCAGGCTGTGAGGATGAGGAAAGCTTGGATATTGAGGATCCTTATCGCGGCGACCGCGGGGATTACGAGGCGTGCGCGGCGGAAATTTATGAAGCGCTCAAAAAAGCATTTGATAAAATGACTGCGGAGACTGAGGAAACAGCTTGAGCTTTGCGGAAGGTCCCGGCAGAAAATAAAAACGGCGGCAGAAGAAGCATACAGGGCACGGCGCCTGAAATAAAGATAAAAAGAGATCAAGCACGATATTACATTTACATATACATATTGAGAGGAATGATTGCTGATGGGACAAGTACTTGCGTTTGACCACCCGCTGATCCAGCATAAGATTGCTATGCTGCGGGATAAGAACACGAACACAAAGGATTTCCGGGAATTGGTGTCTGAGATTGCCATGCTGATGTGCTATGAGGTAACCCGGGACCTGCCGCTCAAGGAGGTTGCGGTAGAGACTCCTGTGGGCTTAGCCCACGCGAAAATGCTGGCAGGAAAGAATTTGTGTTTTGTTCCGGTGCTGCGTGCCGGATTGGGAATGGTGGAAGGTGTTCTTCAGCTGATTCCAATGGCAAAGGTGGGACATATCGGTCTGTATCGGGATCATGAAACGCTGGAGCCTGTGGAATATTACTGCAAGCTACCGGAGGATGTGGCGGAGCGCGATGTCGTGGTATTGGATCCCATGCTTGCTACGGGGGGGTCGGCCTCCGCGGCAATCTCTTTTATTAAGCAGCGCGGCGCAAGATCCGTAAAATTAATGAATATTATTGCGGCGACCACGGGGATCGACCGTATTCTGAAGGATCATCCTGATGTAGATATTTTTTGCGCGGCAGTGGATCAGACGCTGAACGCCCAGGCCTATATTGTGCCGGGGCTGGGAGATGCCGGAGACAGGCTGTTCGGAACGAAATAAAACAGCGCGCCGCAGGCACGGTAAATGTCAACGGGAATTTGCGTACCGCAGAGACTGCGGTCATATGCATAGAATTGCTTGGCAGTCCAAGATAGAAACGCTTCCGGATTTTGTCCGGAGGCGCTTTTTTGTTGATAGAACAGAAAGAGTATTGCTGCGCAGAGACGGCGCAGTCTGATATCGCCTTCCACAGCCTGCGCCGTGGCGGCGGTACGTTTTTCTTCCGACAGAGATTGAAAGGCAGCGGGACTTGTCCACAAATAACGGAAACCCGTACGGATTCTGTTCAGGCAATAGGCGGGAAGCGTATCGATTTTACGATATACGGCCTGCTGTTCGGAAGTTTCCTCCAAACGGCGCGCTGCGGGTGTCCAGAGTGCGGCCGCCGACTGTATATATTCGGCCATTGTTCCGGCCGCAACGGTGAAGTTGAGATAACCGTTTTGCGATTCAGCCGTCACGCCGCTGTGTGGGGCCACCGGATCATTGAATTTCCGGCAGATGGCCTCCGACAGGGCCTTCGGATCCGCAGTCTGCAGACGAAAGGCATAAGCCGTCTGGTAATCGCCGGGGTTTGTTTCTCCGCAATACAATTCCGGCTCCGGATATCCCTGGGTTGCCGCGCCGGATACCGAAGCCGTCAGTCTTTTCTTGATATCGGAAATCAAATCACCTGGCATCAATATCGATCTTTTCCACCTTTGTCATGACTTCATTCATAAAAATACTTCCGAGCTCTGCAAATTTTACGGCACTGTCGCTGGTAAAATATAGCGGCTCCGGATGCTTGCCGTCTCCGGCGCCTGCCGGCGCCTGCAGCCCTTTTTCTGTAAGCACATCGCGGACCTCCTGGGCAACCACGGAGGCGGAATTCACTAATGTTACGCCTTCGCCCATTTCTGCCTGAATCGCAGGCTGAAGCAGCGGATAATGCGTACAGCCCAGCACCAGCGTGTCCACGCCGGAATCCTTTAGGGGTCCCAGATATTCTGCGATTACGCTGCGGCAGATTTGGTTGTCCCACCAGCCCTCTTCCACCAGCGGAACAAAAAGCGGACAGGCTTTTCCGTAAAAAATGCAGTCCGGCAGGATCCGCCGCAGTGCGGATTCATATACGCCGCTTTGTATGGTGGCAGGGGTGCCGATAACGCCGATTTTGTTATTTTTCGTTGCCGCTGCCGCTGCCCGCGCACCCGGCTCAATG
>USLW01000368.1 GCA_900555605.1 uncultured Clostridium sp.
GGTAGAGGTGCTGCGCCGCCTTTCCGCGGAGACCGGTGTGAAGATCATTGCTTCCGCAGGATTCCACAAGCTTGCTTTTTATCGGCAGGACAGCGCAGTAATGATAGATCCGGAGCAGGCGCTTGCGAGGCGTTTTGCCGCGGAAATCCGGCAGGGCGCCGGGATCATCAAAACCGCTGTGGACCGAGACGGGATCTCCGGGCGGTATTGTCTGCTTCATGCTGCGGCTGCTGCGGCAGCGGCGGAAACGGGAGCGGCGGTACTTTGTCATGTGGAGCAGGGCGCGTCTCTTATGGAGCTCATCGCATTTTACAGCTTCCGCGAAATTGCGCCGGAGCGGCTGATCCTCTGCCACGCAGACCGCGCGGTGCCGGATCGGGGCGCACATCTCGCGGCGCTGCGCGAAGGCGTATATCTCGAGTACGATACGATCTGCCGGCCCAAGTATCATGACGATGCGCAGGAGGCTGCGCTGATCTTGTATCTTCTGGAAAAGGGCTATGAAAATCAGCTTTTGATGGGCCTGGACACCACGCGTGAGCGCCTTACGCACTACAGCCGGAGGGACTGCCTATGCAGCGCCGGCAATTTCAGCGGCGCCCCGGCTGCAGGCCTGTCTTATATTCGCCGGCAGTTTCTGCCGCTGCTGCGCAGGTCGGGTGCAGCAGCCCGGCAGCTTGATCTGATTATGACAAAAAATCCGGCCTGCGCTCTGCAGCTGCGTCTGCCGGAAAATGGAGAGCAATTTCCATCTGAATACGGCGAGCAGCCACGGCGGGCCGCAGGGATGCTGCAAAGCCAGCCGGCGGCAGAGACAGAATAGAGAACCATGTGAATTATTTATATTTATAAAATAGGAGTGGATGCGCGTATGATTCAGTTACCGGAGAGGGCCCAGCGGCCCACCATGTATTTTATCGGAGTGACCACGGGATCATCTTCTATTATGAAGCTGTTTCCTGATTGGACAAAGATTTTGGCAATCGATGCACAGATCAAGGGGATTGATCTGCCGCTCCATGCCGATCCGGCAGATTACCGGGCGGTGGTGGAATTTATCAAGCAGGATCCGCTGTCTTTAGGTGCGCTGGTAACCACGCATAAGATTGACCTGTATCAGGCGGCAAAGGATCTGTTTGACTATCTGGACCCGTATGCACAGCTGTTTTCCGAGCTGTCGTCTATTTCTAAAAAGGACGGCAGGCTGGAAGGATACGCAAAGGATCCGATTACCAGCGGTCTGGCACTGGACGCGTTCCTGCCCCGGAACTATTGGCAGGCCGGCGGGGATGCGCTGATTCTCGGCGCCGGCGGCAGTGCGATTTCAGTGGGCGCATATATTCTGCGGCAGGGCTGGGCAGGCTGCGGCCTGCCGGCAAGATTAATCGTGTGCAACCGGTCGCTGCCGCGGCTTCAGCATATTGAAGCGCTTTTTCAGCAGCTGAAGGCAGAATATCATTTAGATGTGAAGCTGGAATTTCATCTGACGCCTGAGGCAGAGGATAACGATCGGGTGCTGGCAGGCCTGCGCCCCCATTCTTTAGTCATCAATGCCACGGGACTGGGCAAGGATCGGCCCGGCTCCCCGCTGACAAATGCCTGTGCGTTCCCGAAAGACAGCTATGTATGGGAATTCAATTATCGCGGCGATCTGCTGTTTCTGCACCAGGCCGAGGCGCAGAAGAAGGAAAAACATCTGCATGTGGAAAACGGCTGGATCTATTTTCTCCATGGCTGGACCCAGGTCATCGCAGAGGTATTCCATCTCGATCTCACGCCGGAGCGATTCCGGGCGATTGAAAAGCTGTCCGCGGATTTATCGGGAAAGCCGAATCAGTTTGATTTCGCACTGCCCTTCCGAATCGACTTTGACCTGAAAAACGGATTGTCGAAAACCGCAAAAGCCACGGTACGTATGCTGTCGCAGATGAAGGGCATGTATTACGACTGCGCGGCCTATGAGCAGGCGCTGAAAGAGGGAGACCGGCCGGTGTATGAATTTTACGAGCTGAACGCACCGGAAAAACCGGGAGATCTGGCTTTTGGTACCAGCATTACGTATCCGGGCACTGTGGGTGACGAATATTACATGACCAAGGGACATTTTCACACGATTTTAGAGACCGGGGAGGTCTATTACTGTCTGTCCGGAGAGGGCTGTATGCTGATGGAAAATCCTGAAGGCAACGTGCGCGTGGAGCAGCTGACGCCGGGGCAGGCGCTGTATGTGCCGCCGCGCTATGCGCACCGCAGCATTAATACGGGAGAAACCCCGCTTGTGACGTTTTTTGTATTCCGTGCAGACGCGGGGCATGATTATGGCACCATTGAAACAAAGGGCTATCGCAGGCTGGTGGTAAAACGCAGCGGCAGTCCGAAGGTGATTGAAAATCCGAAATGGAGGAAAGAAGTATGATGCGTGCGCTTGAAATTGCCGGCAATACCTTTGCCACAAAGGAAATCAAGGAATATTTGAAACCAGGCCCGTCCCCCATGGACCGGGAGCCGGCGGAGATCGCCGTCGGCTCC
>USLW01000369.1 GCA_900555605.1 uncultured Clostridium sp.
GTCGGCGAGGGCCGGCAGAGTGATCAGATCTGGCCGGCGCTGGCGATTTTCGGTGTGTGTATTGTGTTTATCGTAATACTGGCGATTTTCGGAATTCAGATTTACAAGGATCATAAGCCTGTGACAACCCGGAATCCGATTATAGATGTGACACCTGAACCGGGGGGAACCGCTACAGTTGCGCCTGCCTTGTCGCCCTCCCCGGAAGGGCCTACCGAAGTACCTGATACGCCTGCTCCGCCTACACAAAGTCCGGATCTTGATACACCGGAGCCCGGGGTGCCTGTAACCGGAATTTCGCTGAATCACGAAACGCTTCGCATGATTGAGGGCGCGGTGGAGTCCTTGGTTGCAACAATATCGCCTGGAAACGCAGAAAATAGGACGGTAACCTGGAAGAGCAGCGATGAGGAAGCGGTTATTGTAGATGAAAACGGAAGCATAACTGCCGTCCGGGAGGGCAGCGCAACGATTACCGTGACCACTGAAGATGGCGGTTATACTGCGAAATGTGTTGTAATCGTGTCGAAACCGGTAGCCGTAACAGAGGTGCGGCTGAACCATGAGACTTTAACCATGCAGATTTCCGATTCCGAGACGCTGACTGCGACTATTTTACCGGAAAATGCAACGAATCAGGATATTACCTGGAGCAGCAGCGACGAACGTGTGGCAGCCGTGGATAACGGCGTGGTAACCGCAGTAGGAACCGGGACTGCGACGATTACCGTAAAAACCAGTGACGGCGCAAAAACCGCGGCCTGTATCGTGACCGTTGAAGCAACGCCTGTCACCGGCATCGCAATCGATCAGGAGACTTTATCCTTATATACAGGAGACTCCGCTGTGCTGAACGCCGTCGTTTCACCGGAAAACGCCACAAATAAAAATGTCAGATGGAGCAGCGGGGATGAATCCGTTGCAACGGTTGATCAAAGCGGAAAAGTAACTGCCGTGGCTGCTGGAACCGCAGTCATCACGGTTCAGACGGCAGACGGAAGCCATACGGATACATGCGAGGTCACCGTAACCGATGTGGTGAATGTTACAGGCGTCTCTATTGAAGGGGGACCGTCCATCGTGCTGTCCGTGGGCGAGAAGCTTAGGCTAATCGCGCATCCGGAGCCGGAAAATGCAACGGTGGAAAGTATTACATGGTCTGTTACGCAAGACGAAGCTGTCATTCGATTGGATTCTGAAACCGGTGAGGTAGAGGGGCTGCTCTCCGGCCGGTAGGCAGTTGTAAAAGTTGAGGTTAAAACAGCCGCTGCCACAAAAATAGCGGTTTGTACAATTACAGTAAATTGACAGGATACTATAAAAGAGATATCACATACATAAAGAGGGGAGTCTTTCTGACATGGAATGCTGCAATTGCGGGGGTGCGCATGATTACACCCCCTTGGAGTCTGTGCTGAATCATTATGCGTCTGTAGAAGGCAGTCTGATTACGATTCTGCAGCAGGCACAGGAAATATACGGATACCTGCCCAGCGACGTGCTTTGGCATATTGCGGAACGAATCGGCATCAAGCCGGCAAAGGTTCTGGGTGTCGCTACATTCTATACACAATTCCGCTTTCAGCCTGTGGGAAAATATCTCATCATGCTTTGCCAGGGAACCGCATGTCATGTGAACGGTTCCGAGAAAATCGGGCAGGCCCTGGAAGAAGAGCTGGGGATCGGAGACGGACAGACTACGGAGGACAGTCTATTTTCCTTTAAAAATGTGGCTTGCCTTGGCTGCTGCAGCTTGTCTCCGGTGATGATGATCAATGATGAGACATATGGCTCCCTGACCCCGGATCAGGCTAAGCAAATCATTCGTGATATCAGAAGCCGGGAGTCTGCGGCGGCTGAATGATCTCCGGAAAGAACAAATTCCAGTTGTGCGAAAGGATGAATATTGTTATGAAGATTGTAGTCGGGCAGGGCAGCTGCGGAATCGCGGCAGGCGCCGGAAAAGTATATGACCGCATAGCGGAGGAAATAGAAAAGAATCAGTATCCGATGGAGCTTTCGATCACAGGCTGCATCGGAATGTGTTATCTGGAGCCTATTATTGATGTATATACGGAGGACGGAAAGACGCGGAGATATTGTAAGGTAGCTCCGGAGCAGGCGGCCCGGCTGGCTGCGCTTCTTGCTGCGGGTGCGTTTGCGGATCCGTTCTTGGAAAAGTTCGCTTTTCCGGCGGAGGATCGGGAGAATTTGGAGAAACAAACGCGAATTGCACTGCGCAACTGCGGAAAAATCAATCCTGAAAGCATTGGGGATTACTTAGCGGCCGGCGGATATCAGGCGCTCACCGCTGCCCTTTCTATGCGCCGGGAGGACGTGGTCGCTGTCATCAAAGAGTCCGGTCTGGCCGGAAGAGGCGGCGCCGGATTTCCCACCTGGTTCAAATGGAATGCAGCAATGAAGGAACCGGGCGAACAAAAATATTTAATCTGTAATGCTGATGAGGGAGATCCCGGTGCGTTTATGGACCGCGCCGTCATAGAGGGCGATCCGCACACACTGATT
>USLW01000370.1 GCA_900555605.1 uncultured Clostridium sp.
GCTGCTGATGATCCCCAACATGTACAAGATCGCCGGCGAGCTTCTGCCCTGCGTGTTCCACGTTTCCGCCCGTGCGGTCGCGTCCCACGCGCTGAGCATTTTCGGCGACCACGGCGACGTGTACGCCTGCCGTCAGACCGGCTTCGCCATGCTGTGCGAGAACGATGTGCAGGAGATCATGGATCTGGCTCCCGTGGCCCATCTGGCCGCCATCAAGGGCCGCGTTCCGTTCCTGAACTTCTTTGACGGCTTCCGTACCTCTCATGAAATCCAGAAGATTGAGGTATGGGATTACGACGAGCTGAGCGGCATGATTGACCGCGATGCTTTAGATGCATTCCGCAAACGCGCTCTTAACCCGGAGCATCCGGTTCTGCGGGGCAGCGCGGAGAACGGAGATATTTTCTTCCAGCACAGAGAGGCCTGCAACCGGTACTATGACGCACTGCCTGAAATCGTAGAGGATTATATGAATCAGGTAAATGCAAAAATCGGTACGAATTATAAATTATTCAATTATTACGGCGCGCCGGATGCGGACCGCGTCATTGTGGCAATGGGATCCATCTGCGATGTGGCAGAGGAGGTCATTGATTACATGCTGGCCCAAGGCGAAAAGGTAGGCTTGGTAAAGGTTCGTTTGTACCGTCCGTTCCGGGCAGACAAGCTGATTGAAGCAATTCCTGCCACAGCAAAGAAGATCGCTGTGCTCGACCGGACAAAAGAGCCCGGTTCCTTGGGTGAACCGCTGTATCTGGACGTGGTAGCGGCGCTGGCCAGCAAGGGCGTGGATGCAAAGGTTGTCGGCGGCAGATACGGCTTAGGCTCCAAGGATACGCCTCCGCAGAGCATTTTTGCCGTATATGAGAATCTGAAGGCCGCGGAGCCGAAAAATAATTTTACCATCGGCATTGTAGATGATGTTACAAATCTGTCTTTGACAGAGACTGCTGCGCCGGATACAGCGCCTGCGGGAACCATCAGCTGCAAATTCTGGGGTCTCGGCGGCGACGGTACGGTGGGCGCCAACAAGAACTCCATCAAAATTATCGGAGATCATACGGACAAATACATTCAGGCATATTTCCAGTATGACTCTAAGAAGACGGGTGGCGTGACGATCTCCCATCTGCGGTTCGGCGACAAACCCATTAAATCTTCTTATTATATTACGAAGGCCGATTTTGTAGCATGTCACAATCCGTCTTATATCGTAAAAGGCTATAAGATCGTAAACGACGTAAAGCCGGGGGGGACCTTCCTGCTGAACTGTCAATGGACCCCTGAGGAAGTGGATCACCACCTGCCGGCAGAGGCAAAGCGGTATATTGCGCAGAATCAGATTAAGTTCTATATTGTAAACGCCATTGATAAGGCGCGGGAAATCGGAATGGGCAAGCGGACAAACACGATTCTGCAATCTGCGTTCTTTGCGCTGGCCAACATTTTACCGATTGATCGGGCAATTGAGTACATGAAGGCGGCAGCAAAGAAGTCCTACATGAAGAAGGGCGAAGCCGTTGTTGAGATGAACTACAAGGCCATTGATGCCGGTGTTGACGCCATTGTGGAAGTAAAAGTTCCGGAGGACTGGAAGAACGCCTCGGATTCCAGTGAAGAAGCGGCCGTATCCGGAGATCGGCCGGAGCTGGTGAAGTTTGTGAAAAATGTTTTGCATCCGGTAGGAATGATGCAGGGCGATGCACTGCCTGTTTCTGCTTTTATTGACCATGTGGATGGTACGTTCCCGCAGGGTTCCGCCGCATATGAAAAACGCGGGGTAGCGGTGGAGGTGCCGGAGTGGATCCCGGAGAACTGTATCCAGTGTAACCAGTGCTCCTATGTCTGCCCGCATGCAACCATTCGTCCGTTTGCCATGAATGCGGAGGAAGCAGCCAACGCGCCTGATTGCACAAAGAAGATCCAGATGAAGGGCAAGGGCTGCGAAGAATATACGTTTACCGTAAGCGTGAGTCCTCTCGATTGCATGGGCTGCGGGCTGTGCGTCAATGTATGTCCTGCTAAAACAAAAGCACTGAAGATGGTTCCCCAGGAATCTCAGGCAGAGCAGCAGGCGGCATTTGATTACACGGTGGCAAAGGTCAGCAAAAAGCCGACCTCCTTCAGTGACTTTAGTGTAAAGGGAAGCCAATTCAATCAGCCGCTGCTTGAATTCTCCGGATCCTGCGCGGGCTGTGCGGAGACTTCTTACGCGCGTTTGATTACACAGCTTTTCGGCGAGAGAATGTATATTTCCAATGCAACCGGATGTTCCTCCATTTGGGGAGGCTCCGCGCCTGCAACGCCGTATACGGTGAACAAAGACAGCGGCTTCGGACCCGCATGGGCCAACAGCTTGTTTGAGGATAACGCAGAGCATGGACTTGGCATTTATCTCGGCCAAAAAGCTATCCGAGAGCGTTTGATCGGCTATGTGAAGCAGCTGCACGACAAATATGAGGATGAGGGCATGAAGGCCGTGCTTGCCCGCTACCTGGATACAGTCAACGACGGCAAAGCCAATG
>USLW01000371.1 GCA_900555605.1 uncultured Clostridium sp.
CCTGTAACAGGTCCATCGGTAGTCCCTCCGGATGCATCAGGGGTCTGCTCCCCGCCGTTGCCATGATGATCAGGGGTCGGCGCGGAAGGCTCCGGCGCAGGGGAGGACGCGGGGGACGCCGATAAGACAGGAGTCTCCTCTGCAGTAAGGTCGCCGATCAGCTTTACGGCGAAAATAATAAGCAGTACAATGACAGCGGCACTCAGAACAAGTATCATAATATTTCCGTAATTCAATCTTCTTTTTCTCCGACGAGGGGTTCCTCTGCCGCCGCGCCGCTGCGCGGACGGGCCTCTTCCTTGATTTCTTCCGTTTACAGTACCCAAGCACATCTTCCTTATCTGAAGTAAAATTCGGCAGTCTGCCGTGAGGCTTCAGCATAGCACAAATCCGAATATTTGTAAATTTCCCTGACTTGAAAAAAACAAATATATAGAGTATGATAAACCTCACTGACGAACAGCCGCGGTTACAGAGCGGCTGAGCCTCTTTCCTTAACAAAGGTGTCGTATCCGTCGGGCATCTCGTTTATAAACTCGTCCGCTCCCACGACCTTGCAGGCAGCTTCTATCTCTTCATCGGTGGCATCGAGTCTGCCGTATCTGATATTGTCACGAATGCTGCCGCTGAAAATAACGCTGTCCTGGAGCATTATATTGACACGGAAATAGAAGAAATCCGGATTTTTTCCCGGGACGAAAAAAAACAGGATGCCATGCGGCATAAATATCAGGACAGTAAAATTCGGTATTATATCGGAGATGTACGGGATATCGAAAGCGTCAGAAACGCCATGTACGGCGTGGACTTTGTTTTTCACGCGGCAGCGCTCAAGCAGGTGCCGAGCTGTGAATTCTTTCCGATGGAAGCGGTTAAAACGAATATTATCGGGACAGATAACGTTCTGACGGCTGCCATTGGCTACGGTGTCAAGAAGGTCATTTGTCTGTCTACTGATAAAGCGGCTTATCCCGTAAATGCAATGGGCGCCAGCAAGGCCATGATGGAGAAGGTCTTCGTAGCAAAAGCACGCACCGTAGATCCGAAAAAAACAACGATCTGCGGCACGCGCTACGGAAATGTCATGTGTTCGAGAGGCTCGGTGATTCCGCTGTTTATTCAGCAGATCAAGGCCGGACAGCCGCTGACGATTACAGAACCGTCCATGACGCGTTTTATTATGAGTCTGGACGAAGCCGTGGGCCTGGTGGAATTTGCGTTCGACCACGGGGAAAGCGGGGATATTATGGTAAAAAAGGCAGCGGCCTGTACGTTAGACGTGTTGGCAAAGGCAGTGCTTGAAGTGTTCCAGGCGGACCGGGAAATTAAAATCATCGGTATGCGGCACGGAGAAAAGCTCTATGAGACGCTATTGACCCATGAAGAAAGCGCGTTTGCCATTGATATGGGGGATTTCTACCGCGTTCCGGCGGACAAAAGAGACCTTAACTATAATAAATATTTTACGGATGGCATGAAGGACCGGCTTGCGCTGCACGATTTCAGCTCTCACAATACGGATATGCTGACAGTGGAGCAGGTGAAGGAGCGGCTGCTGAGCTTAAAATACATCCAGAACGAATTGCGCGGATGGAATGAGGACGATGCGTACGGCATATGAAAATTGCGATGATCAACGTGGTGTGCGGGGGAAGCACCGGCCGGCTGATGGAATTGATGCGCCGCAGCGCGCTGGCAGAGGGACATGAGGTCCGCGTATTCTACGGAAGAGGAAGCGCTCCGGGGACACGCTCCGAGGGATATGTAAAATGCGGCGGCCGCCTTCACGTTTACCGGCATGTACTGCGGGTGCGCCTTTTGGACCAGAACGGTCACGGTTCCCGCAGTGCGACAAAGCAGCTGGTCCGGGAACTGACGGCGTTTGCACCCGATGTGATTCATCTGCATAATATCCACGGATATTATCTGCATCTCGCAACGTTATTTGATTATCTTACGAACCATACGCAGGCAAAGGTTATATGGACGCTTCACGACTGCTGGGCCTTTACCGGTCGGTGCGCATATTTTACAGAGGCAGGGTGTACACGCTGGATAGATGGCTGCCATGACTGTCCTGCAAAAAATGTTTATCCGAAATCCTTCCGTGACCGGTCTGCTCGGGGATATGGCGAGAAAAAACAATGGTTTTCCGGTCTGATTGCCACAGGGCGGCTGACGCTGGCAGCACCGTCGCATTGGCTTGCGCAGCTCGTGCGTAAATCCTTTTTACAGAGCTGTCCGGTGATTACCATCCCCAACGGCATCGATCTTGCCGTTTTCCGTCCCTGCGGGCGAACCGGAGCCGTCTCGGGTGCGCAGCGTTTTGCCGATGTCATGATTCCGGAACATGTACGCGTCATTTTAGGAGTATCTTTTGTGTGGGACGACAGGAAACGATTTCCGATATACTGTGAGATTGCACGGCGTTTCAATCCGCAGCAGGCGGTTGTTGTTCTGGTGGGGCTGACAGACCGCGAATTCCGGATGCTGCCGGAGGGTGCCAT
>USLW01000372.1 GCA_900555605.1 uncultured Clostridium sp.
CAGCCGCATTCAGAAGCAGGCAGACAAAATGGGCCTTTGCGGATTCTGCAAGGCCTGTGAAATGGATTTCTGCGTTTTTTTGATAAAACGCGGAAACTGCGCTTTGATAATCGTGCCAGCGCTCTTCGATTGTTTGAAAAAATAGCATACTGCCTCCTTCTTAAGTGCAACCCGCGCCTGAAAACCTTAATTGAACCGCGCCATGGCTTTTTCCGTGCCCTCGGTTACGATGGTAAGCACCGCATCCGCGGCCAGGACAAAGGCATGCTCCATCAAAGGCTGTTCCTCCGGCCTGAAACGGCCTAATACATGCCGTATCATATCCGTTCCCTCCGGCTTTTTTCCGATCCCCACGCGGACACGGGGAAAAACCTCTGTATTTGTGTGGAGCAGAATTGATTTCATCCCGTTATGACTGCCGGCGCTGCCCTTCGGACGTATGCGGATTTTACCCGGGGCCAGATCTGCATCGTCATAGATGACAATCATCCGGTCCTCGGGTATTTTATACCAGTGCAGTGCGGCCTGTATGCTTTCTCCGCTGTTATTCATATAGGTCAACGGCTTGAGCAGGATCAGCTTTTGCTCCCGGTAGAAATGCTCTGTCAGAATTCCCTTAAATTTCCGTTTTGTAAGGGCCGTTCCGAACCGGTCCGCTAAAACGTCGATTACCCGGAAACCGCAGTTATGCCGCGTGTCCTCATATTCCGGACCGAAATTGCCGAGTCCGGCAATCAGCCAGAGCGTTTCGCTTTGTTTTTGCTTTGATCTCCAAAACATAATAGCTGCTTCCCGTTTTTTTATTCCGCTGTTTTTGCCGCCGCCAGCCCGGATGCATCGAGGCTGTTGAAGCGTGCGAAAAACGGCCGCAGTCTTGCTGCAATCTGCTCTGTTCCTCCGGCGGTGTTCGATTCGATATTAAGCGGAACCAAGGGGTCGTGCAGGGAAAGGCGCAGGAGAAACCAACCGTCTCCGTTTTGTGCATCACAGGAAACCCGGATCCCTTCATAGTTCTTTGGCTCGATGGTCCAGCCCTTCTGCGCGGCTGCAAATTCCGAAAGCTGTTGGATGATTTGATTTCCGTAAGCCTTGAAGTCCGGACAGGAGATGCCCATTCTGTATTCTTTTGCCTCTGCAGGCTCCTTCAGCCCGCTGATCAGCATATCGACAGTTTTTCCTTCTTTTTTCAGTTTTGCCATCTGTATCAGAATTTTTGCGATCAGATACGCGCCGTCGTCGAGAAAATAATTTTCCTTCAGGGCGCCGTGGCCCGAGGTTTCGATTGCAACAGGGGTAAAGATGCCTTCCTGATTCAATCGGATGGCTTCGTTAATTACATTTTTGTACCCGCGTTTAAAGCGGTGATGTACGCCGCCTAAATCGGATTCGATAAACTCCTGCAGTCCGCTGGATGTAATGGAATCCGTCACGATTGCAGCGCCCGGATGCTCGCCGATGGCAATGGCGGCAATGAGGGCAATGATACGGTTCCGGTTGATTTCCTTGCCGAACTTATCGACAGCGCCGGCGCGGTCCACGTCCGTATCAAATATAATCCCGAAATCCGCCTTGTTTCGAAGCACCGCGTCCTGTATCGCGCGCATTGCATCCGGATCTTCCGGATTGGGGATATGATTCGGGAAGGAACCGTCCGGCTCTAAGAATTGACTGCCCTCCGTGCAGGCGCCTAAGGGCTTTAGCACCTGATCCGCAAAAAAGCCGCCTGCTCCGTTCCCTGCATCCACAACAATGCGGAAGTCCTTGAGGGGGGTCTGTTCTCCGGTTGCGCTGCGGATCAGCGCTGTCAGATGCGCGGCATAGACCCGGATAAAATCTATTTTTGTGCATTGGCCCGGTTTTATCGCCGGTGCGCCCTGCCGGGCCTCGGCGGCGGTCTGCGCGATTTCAAGAATTTCAGTAATATCGGATTTTTCCAGTCCGCCGTCTTTGGTGAAGAACTTCAGGCCATTCCGATTGAACGGCAGGTGGCTGGCGGTCAGCATGATTGCGCCGTCATAGCGGTAGCCTTCCAGCACCGTGGTCATAAACATGGCCGGCGTTGAAGCAAGACCGCAATCAACCACGGCAGCGCCGCGGCCGGTTATTTGATTGATCACTGCCTGGCGCAGGGCTTCCGCCGAAAGACGCGAATCGTTTCCTACGGCAATCGTCAGCGCTTCAGGCGCTTTCCCCGTTCTGCGGCTGAGCCACGCAACAAAAGCCTCTCCGATGGCAATTTCCGGCGTCAGATTTACCGCCTGCCCGGGAATTCCCTCTAAAGCAATGCCGCGCACGTCACTGCCGTTCTGCAGCTTTTTCCATTGATCCGTCAACATGATGATACCTCCTGCGTATTCCTTGTTTCGGCCGATTTGGCAACATTCATAATTATAATACGGTTTTCCCGATTTGTCAGCAGGCAAACCGCCCGGCCGCAGGATATCAGAGCATTTTACGTTATTCTTTTGCATGTCCCTTTATCAATAAATC
>USLW01000373.1 GCA_900555605.1 uncultured Clostridium sp.
GCCGAGCTGCGGGAACGCTCTTATGCGCTGCTGGCGCTGTACATGGCCTGCGGCTTAGATCCGGAAAAGACGATCCTGTTTCTGCAGTCTCATGTGCCTGCCCATGCGGAGCTTTCTTGGGTACTGGGCTGTTATACTTATATGGGGGAACTCAACCGGATGACACAGTTCAAGGATAAGGCACAGCGTCATGCGGATAATATCAATGCAGGCTTGTATACGTATCCGGTTCTGATGGCGGCGGACATTTTACTTTATCAAGCGGAGTATGTTCCCATCGGACAGGACCAAAAGCAGCACCTGGAATTGGCGCGGGATATCGCGGAACGTTTCAATAAAATTTACGGTGAGACCTTTGCTGTGCCGGAACCGCTGATCTCCAAGCAGGGCGCAAAAATTATGAGCCTGCAGGAGCCGGACAGAAAAATGTCCAAATCTGACGGGAATCCGAATAATTTCGTGCTGATCGTTGAGCAGCCCGACAGCATTATGAAGAAATTCAAGCGGGCGGTAACCGATTCCGGCAGCGAGATTCGGTATGACCCTGAGAACAAGCCCGGCATCAGCAATTTGATTCAGATTTACAGTACCATCAAAGGAATTTCCATCGGGCAGACTGAAAAGGATTTTGCAAACAGCCGGTACGGTGACTTTAAAGTTGCGGTGGGGACTGCGGCGGCGGAAGCGCTTGCACCGGTACGGAGCAGATATGAAACGCTGATGGAGGAGCGGACATATCTGGACAGGATTTTGAGCCGAAATGCAGAACGCGCTGCAGACCTTGCCGCGCCGACCATTGCTGATGTTTATGAGAAAATCGGCTTTATCCGCAGGCAGCGATAAGGGGTTCTTTTATTATACAGAAGACAGCGTTTCGCACGTTCATATAAATTTCACAATTGGCGTGTTTGAAAAGTGAAGATTTTACGTTGATTTTTTATTTAGAAATATATATAATGCTCCCGTAGCAAATATGGGGGCGTTATTCATATTTGTATATTTTTGTTTTTTCACGGTACTTTATGCTGCACTTGTCAAATATCAGCGACAGATCGAGGGTTATAACATTCATGCACATTTTGGAAGAAAGAATACAAAAAGACGGCGTTGTCAAAGACGGGGATATTCTGAAGGTTGACAGCTTTTTGAATCATCAGATGGATATTGCTTTGTTTTGTGAGATCGGCAGAGAATTTCACAGACGTTTCGGCAGTGACGGCGTGACGAAGATCGTCACGGTTGAGGCTTCCGGCATCGGCATCGCGTGTATTACGGCCCAATATTTTCAGGTACCGGTGGTGTTTGCCAAAAAATGCAGAACCGCAAATTTAACCGGAGATGTATATACGGGCCGGATTTATTCGTTTACCCACCAATGTGATACAAGTATTTTTATAAAGAAATCATATCTCAGTGAAAAGGACCGGGTACTGCTGATTGATGACTTTCTTGCAAACGGCTCTGCGCTCGAGGGGCTGATCGGAATGATCCGCGAGGCCGGCGCTGCACTTGCAGGCGCGGGGATCGTGATTGAAAAGGGGTTTCAAAAAGGCGGGGACAAGCTTCGTGCCCGAGGAATACGAATCGAGTCCTTGGCTATTATTGACAGGATGGAACCGGGAAGCGTGACTTTCCGCAGACAGCAGCCGTAAAACGGGCACTTCATACAAAAGAGAAAAGCATTTGATATTACGATGATGTAAATTAAATTTACATAAATCATATGATCAGCCGAAAGGCAAGGAGGGTTTTGTTGTATGAAGAAGATTTTGTCCATCGTGCTCGCCTGTGTACTGTGCATTTCCATGTGCGCCGTATTTACAGGCTGTGACGAAAAAGAAGAAAAGAAAGAGGACGGCTTTAAAATCGGGGCGATTTATATTAACAGC
Source organism: uncultured Clostridium sp. (assembly GCA_900555605.1). GTDB lineage: Bacteria > Bacillota > Clostridia > UBA1212 > UBA1255 > UMGS1851. The sequence continues at coordinate 1,890 of USLW01000373.1, forward strand.
CAGAAGGATATTGCCGGTTATACGTATGCGCATCACAAAGGCATCACAGAGGCAATGAAGCAATTGAAGCTTTCAACTGACGACTTGTATATTATTGATAATACCGCGGAGGACTACGATACGGTTATGAAGGCCATCGATACGCTTGCGGGAAAAGGCTGTGATATGATCATCGGAATCAGCTTCGGCTATCTGAATGCCTTCAACGATGCAGCGGCGAAAGAAGAATATGCGGATATTATTTTCTCCCATGCAACCGGATATCTCTCCAATGATAAGAACTTCAATAACTATTTCGGCCGGATCTATCAGGCCCGTTATCTCTCCGGCATTGCCGCTGGTATGAAGTCCCTGGAGCTTCAGAACAACAATATCGGTTATGTGGCTGCTTGGGGAACCGAGTATGCAGAAACCTGCAGCGGCATCAACGCGTTTACCATGGGCGCGCAGGCTGTGAACCCCGATGCCAAGGTCTATGTCAATCAGATCAGCACCTGGGGGAATGAGGCACTGGAAAGGTCTGCTGCCCAGGCATTGATTGATACCTATAAATGCTGTGTCATTGCCCAGCACTGCGATAGTGCACAGCCGCA
>USLW01000374.1 GCA_900555605.1 uncultured Clostridium sp.
GAGCCGGCGGATCTGCCGGATGCCGCTGCGCTGAAAGAAATACAGGGCGCGGTATCAATTTCCCGGGTCAATTTCGGATATACGCCGGAAAAACAGATTATCCGGAATCTCAGTCTTCAGGTCGCGCCAGGCGGCCTGGTGGCGATTGTGGGCCATACAGGCGCAGGAAAAACCACGCTGATCAATCTGCTCATGCGTTTTTATGACACAGACAGCGGCGTCATCGCCGTAGACGGAACCCCTGTGCGCAGGCTCACCAGAAAAAGCCTGCGCCGCGCATACGCTATGGTACTGCAGGACACCTGGCTGTTCCATGGCACAATATTTGAGAATATTGCATACGGCAAGGAAAATGCTACCCAAGAGGAGGTCGAGGCCGCTGCTCAGGCGGCGATGATTCACTCGTTTATCAGCAGGCTGCCCGACGGCTATCAAACCGTATTGCGGGAAAACGGCCTGAATATCTCCCAAGGGCAGAAGCAGCTGCTTACAATCGCACGGGCCATGCTGTTGGATACGAAAATGCTGATCCTCGACGAAGCCACATCCAATGTAGATACGCGGACGGAAATCCGGATTCAAAAAGCCATGCGCACGCTGATGCAGGGAAAAACATGCTTTATTATTGCCCACAGACTATCGACGATTCAGCATGCGGATGTCATTCTTGTCATGGAAAACGGAGAAATCGTCGAGCAGGGCAGCCACTCCCAGCTTATGGAAAAGGGCGGCTATTACGCAGAATTATATCACGCCCAATTTCAATGAGCGCAGCCCCTGCTGCGTATGTGCAGGCAGTTTCCCTGTCCGCTTGTAGATGATAAGGGAAAAAAACTTGCACGACCCACCGATTGAGGCTATGATAAGCAGACAGGCCGACCGATCCGATTTTTCGATGCAGGACGTGCCGATATGATAAAAGAAAAAACAGCAAAAAGGAATAAAGGAGGCTTCGACAGATGAGTCTGATCGATCTGAATCTAATCCAGAATCCCTCTGTGCCGAATGTAAATAAAGAACCGGCCAGAGCTTGGTATATTCCCTACTCTTGCCGCTGCGAGGCGCTGTCCGGCGCAGCAGAGCGTATGGGAAGGTATAAAACGCTGAACGGAGACTGGCGATTTGCCTATTTCCCACGGCCGGAGGCGGCCTGCGCGGCATTGGAGCAGGCCGCAGATGCCCCGCAGACCGCGCAGGCCGCAGAAAGCATCCGTTGGGACCGGATTCCGGTGCCGTCCAATTGGCAGCTCTACGGCTATGATGCCCCGCAGTATGTCAATGCCCACTATCCGATTCCCTTGGATCCCCCGTATGTTCCGGACGATACCCCGGTGGGTATTTACGAACGGGATTTCACACTGCCGGCGAATTGGGCCGGCACAGAGATTTATCTTAATTTCGAAGGCGTCAACACCTATTTTTTTGTGTTTATCAATCACCGTGCTGTCGGCGCCGGTCAGGGCGCCCATCTTCCGTCTGAATTCTGCATCACGCCATATCTGAAAGAAGGCAAAAACACATTGACCGTGGCGGTTTTCAAATGGGCCTGGAGTACTTATCTCGAGGACCAGGATTGCTATCGCCTCTCCGGGATCTTCCGGGACGTTTATCTGCTCTCACGCAATCCCCAGCACATCCGGGATTTTACAGTGCGCACCACGCTGGACGGAATTGCATTTTGCTGCGAGGCCTCAAAGCATACGGTCTGCGGCGCGCTCAGCCTGGAATTGTATGATCAGGAGCACACGTTGATTCAGTCCTTTGCGCTCTCTCTGGAGAACGGCCGGGCGGAAACGCAGATTACGATTCCGGAGCCAAAGCACTGGACAGCGGAAACGCCATATCTGTACACATTGCTGATATGCGGTCTGAATGAAATCATTCCCGTAAAGGTCGGTCTGCGCACCGTAGCGGCAGGCCCTCTCGGAGAACTGCTGATCAACGGCGTTTCGGTAAAATTAAAGGGTGTGAATCGGCACGATACGGATCCGGATCTGGGCCACTGCACGCCGGCGGCGGACATGCGCAGCGAGCTTATGCTGATGAAGCAACATAACATCAACTGCATCAGAACCTCACACTACCCCAACTCGCCGCGCTTTCTGCAGCTATGCAATGAGCTCGGCTTTTATGTCATAGATGAAACAGACCTGGAAACCCACGGCACTGCCTTGGCCGGAACCCTTTCAAAAGTATATAAAGGCTTTCCCCCGGGGAAAAATCTGTCATGCATGCTCACGGACAGTATGGACTGGGCGCCAGCCTTTATGGACAGAATGGAGCGCATGGTGGAGCGCGACAAAAATCAGCCTTCCGTGGTGATCTGGTCTTTAGGCAACGAATCGTTTTACGGAGAAAATCATATGCGCATGGCAAAATGGACCAGGGAAAAGGATCCCTCCCGTCTGCTTCATTACGAGGGTGCCGGACTCGATGCCGCCTGCCTGGATATCGACAGCCGGATGGATTCAGATCTGGCATT
>USLW01000375.1 GCA_900555605.1 uncultured Clostridium sp.
AGAAGCCTGGCTGATCCTGCAGCCGGCCTGCTCCGCCAGACGGAAGGCATGCAGCGCGGTAGGTCCGGCGCAGGCAAAGACACAGGTCATTTTCGGGTCCAGTCCGTCCGATATTTTAATCAAATTTTTGACAGGTGAATAGTTATATTCCGTATATCCGCCGTATAAATAGGGCGGCACGTCCGGATCGCCGCCGTTGGTGACGCCCATGTGTACGCAGTTTGCATCATCGCCGCTGCGGCAGAGCAGGCATTCTCCGCAAGGGCAGGCAATGTCTACGATCACGTGGTCGCCGGGGTGGATGCCGTAGGTTTGGCTGTCTGTTTCTGAGATCTCCTCCACGCAGCCGACAAACTCATGGCCGATAATCGTTGGGGTATGAATCGGAATTTTACCTCTGTGGATATGGATGTCCGTGCCGCAGATCCCGCTGGCCTCCAATTTGATTTTCGCCATTCCGGCAGGGGCGGGGACAAGCGGGAATTCCCGTACTGCAAAGGGTTTGTTGACGCCGACCATAACGGCTGCTTTTGCTGTTTTCATTTCATAGCTCCTTTTCTCCGGCAGATGTGTGATAAGCATTATTGAGCGGTTTGTTTATAACAGCACCGCGCCGCGGCCTGTACGCTGCCGGACGGCAGACTGCGGCGCGGTACTGGTTTTATGAATCCGGTATCACCCGGCGGAGCAGACCGTCTTCTTTGAGACAGCGGAAAATGGTTTCCGCATAGATCTGATGGGGGCAGGGGTCAATCTTCCACGGATACGTCCATGTGCGGCGGAAAAGCGGCGCGCAGCGCCTCTATTTTTCTGCGCGCTGCCGGCTTCAGGTCTGCGCAGGGGTTATCAAGCCCCAGCGCACGGTATTTGCTGAAACCGAGTCTGTGAAAGGGAAGCAGATGAACGGAATGAATCCCCACATCTGTAAGAAGCGCTGCCATTTTACCACAATATTCCGGCGTATCCTGATAGCCGGGGATGATGGGGATGCGCACTGTGATGCGTCCGCCGTCCGTATGCAGTTTTTTGAGATTCTCAAGCACTTGAGTCAGGCTTCCGCCGGTCCACGCCGTATAATCCTGCTCCGAAGCTGCCTTCAGATCATAATAAAAGGTATCTGTATAGGGAAGCACTGCGGTAAAAGCCTCATATGGCACGGCGCCGGAGGTATCGATGATCACAGGAATTCCGTTTTCAGAGCATTTCTGCGCAAGCTTTCCGCAGAATGCCGGCTGCAGCAGCGGTTCCCCCCCGGATAGTGTTACGCCGCCCTGCGTACTGTCGTAAAATGCGCGGTCTTCTTCAATAAATGCATAGACCGCTTCTAAGGTCATCTGCTGTCCCGACAAGGTTAGCGCATGTGCAGGACAAATGCGGGCGCAAAGCCCGCAGAACCGGCAGCGTTCTCTGCGGAATCTGTGAATTTTATCTGCAGTTTCGTCGGGCTGCATTGTGTGGGCAGCTGCGGGACAGATTGCGCTGCAAAGGCCGCAGGCTTGACAAGACTTTTCGTAATACAGCAGCTGCGATTTGCTTGAAATGGTCTCCGGGTTGTGACACCACGCACAGTGCAGAGCGCAGCCCTGGAAGAAGACGGTGGTTCTGATACCGGGGCCGTCGCCTGTAGAAAAATGCTGCAGATTGCTGATCCATGCGGTGCTGTGATCTGAATTAGGCATGTTCGGTTCGCTCCAATATATCAAGTTTGACTTCTTCTGATAAAGAATTATAGTATGCGCTGAAGCCGGAGACGCGAACGACGAGATCCTGATACTGTTCCGGATGGGCCATGGCATCGGTTAAAATATCTCTTGAAACGGAATTGATCTGGATTTCCTGTCCGCCTCGCTGAAAATAAATCTTTATCAGAGCCAGCAGGCGGGCGCGTTTTTTCGGATCCGTGAACATAGAGGGACTATACTTCTGATTTAGCACCGTTCCGCAGGACACTTTTGTATAATCGGGTTTTGTAAGAGACTGTATAACAGCCGTAGGCCCTTTTTTGTCTAATCCATGGCCGGGAGAGGCAGCATCGCTTACCGGCTGGCGGCTTTTTCTGCCGTCGGGTGTAGCAGCAATTTCCAGGCCTGCGGGAATGTTGCTGATGTTTGAAGCAATGGCGGTATAAATCGCGCCGCCGTCGTATGTGCGGTATTTTGAAAAAATTTCATTCTGCACCTCCACGAACCAAACCGCGTATTTGTCTGCTGCGGGCATATTATTTCCGTATTTCGGGGCAGCCAGCAGCGCGGCGTGCAGTGCCTCATATCCGACAAAGTCCGCTGCCAAGGCATCCCGCAGGGTTGCAAGGTCCGCGGTGTGCTTTTGAAAGATCACTTCATCAATGGCTGACAGGGAATCGGCTACCGTGGCAATCCCCATGCAGCCTGCGCCGTGCACCGACGGATAATATGCGCCGCCGTCGTTGATATCCAGCGCTCGTTCGATACAGCATTGACAGAAGCAGGAAAGAAAC
>USLW01000376.1 GCA_900555605.1 uncultured Clostridium sp.
TGCGGTGATCACGGCTGTCATCACTGAATCTAAATGGTTATTTATAAAAATGGACAGTCTGATCCTCCGGTTTTCCGCCGGAGGATTTTTTACTTTTGCGGAAATGTAACTTGGTCACAATCACAAAGCCGCTTAAGCTATAAAATATCCCTCGGCCCCTGATATCTATTTGCAGGCGCTTTCCGTCTCTGTCATCGGATTTGCGAAATGAAGAGATTTCGTGTAAAATGAAATCTGATTTTATACGGACCGCGCGGCATACTGCAATACTGCCGGATTTTGCGGATCCGGAAAGAGAGGAATCCTGTGAGATGAAAACGGACGAGCAGCCTGAGCGGCAGATACCAACTGAAGTTCAAGATAAAAATCAAATCATCAGGAGCAATTACGAAATACTCGGTCTGCCGGAGGGCGCGGCGCCTTCGCAGGTCGAGCGCAAATACGGAGCGCTTTTGCGGCAGTATAAACAGAAAACAGACGAGTATGGTACGACGAATGAAGATCTTGCGTATTATAAAGAGATTACTTCCGCATATGAAACGATCCTCGGAAAACCGCGTTCTGATTACAGCGATACCAATCCGACCTCTATCATACCGTATAAAGTCAGACGTTTCTGGGGAAAATTGTGCGCACGCATCGATCTGTACAAATTGCCGATCTGCGGTGCGGTTTTGATCGCCGTGATCGGGGTGCTGGTTTTTTTTCAGCTGCGCGATGCAAATCACGAGGATATTTCCATTAAATTTGCCGGTGCATTCAATGCATTTGATACCGGAAAGCTGAGCGCGGAAATCGCCGAGCGTTCGGAGACGGTTCAATCGCCGCTTGTTTCTTTCTATACGGTGACAACGTCAACCAGCATGCAGGATTCATTGGCACAAAGTCAGGCAAACCAATTCCGCGCGCAGTTGTTCGGCGGGCAGATGGATATTATTTTAGTCGATCAGGAATCCTTTGAGGCCTGTATCCGGGAGGCTGCTTTTCTGCGTCTTGATGATTTTATCGCGGAATATTCGGAGAATGAGGCATATGCGGATCTATTTGCGGCACTATCCGACTCCGGACGGCTTTGCGCATATACGCCGGCGGAAGGGGATCCGCAGCTTCCGGGTATTTACGGTATTGATATAACAGACTCGGCCTTTTTTGACGAGACCAGTCTGCTGTGGCAGTATTCTGAAGATGCGGGACAGGAAAGAACCATGATTCTGACAATCTGCAGATCGTCAAAACGGATGGATATCGCAAAACGCTTTGCGGCAGAGCTTGTGGCATATGATATAAAATAGAGCTGCGGTTCATCGAACGTATAAAACCATTCAGGTCGGAATGGGCTGTAAAAGAAGTCTCTTTTTTTTCAAAAATTTTCCCGGCAAAGTCATGGCAGATCGTGATTTTACCGGGATTTATTATGTAAGTTTTTTTCTTTGTTCGACTTTTTTACAGCCTCTTTTTGCTTTTTGCCGTAAAAGAAAGTGAAAAAAATTCGAAATTTTACTCATGCCGTACTGCCGGGAATTTCATCAGGTTGAAAAATGAAGGATAAAATGAAGAATATGATAAAATTTTGAATATAAAATCTTAAAATAAAAATATATATTGACACATTCAATTTCAAATGATAATATATAAAAGTAAACGATAGAATAATACATAAAAATGACAGAAATCACTATTGACAGATAAAAAAAGGAGGAGTAATTATGAAGAAATTGTGGACAGTTATGGTACTGGTTTTATTGGCGGCCTGTGTATTGTGTTCCGCACTGCCGGTTTTTGGTGCGCTGGAGGATGATTTGATCGGTCATTGGACCTTGGCCGGCGATGCAAAGAGCAGTGTAACAGGAGTAGGAGATTTTGAACTGCAGGAGGGCACGAGAGCTTCCTATGCGGAGGCAGGTGAGATCAGCGGAATTCAGCTGAGCAGCGACTTAAATTTAGGAGGAATTCCGCGGGTGTCTTCTTTCAACCAAAAGCTCGGAAATAGTTTTACCGTCAGCTTCTGGATAAAATCATCCGTTAAGGATGCGATGGCGGTAATTCTTGGAAACGGAGAGAAAGTGAACGGACATTTTGAGTTTTATCTTGATAGCGGTATTCTGAAATTTTATGCGTGTGAGATCAATGCGAACAATCCGGTTCAGTTGAATTTTACACTTGAGAACCCTACTGACATTACAGATGGTACGCTGCACCACATTGCGGTAAGCTATGACGGCACCACCATGCACTACTATGTAGACGGCGTACTGGAGAATTCCCTGCAGGTAAGCGGAACCATCAGTGCAAGCGAAGCGTGGCCGCTGTATATCGGAGATTATTACGGTACGCTGCCTTTTGCGGGATTTCTTTCTGACATCAGAATTTATGAAAGAGTGCTGTCGGCAGATGAAGTAACCCAAGTCGTTGCCGCTGCGCCGCGTGCGGATGCGCCGAGCACAGATGTACCGCCTACGGATGCGC
>USLW01000377.1 GCA_900555605.1 uncultured Clostridium sp.
CCGGCATCCCTGCAGCAGCACCGGTTTCAGAAAAAGTTTCCTTTGCCTGAATCACCAAAACCGTAGCATCCTCTTTAAATCCGGTCTGCGCAACTTCGGACATCAGCGCATCTACCATAGCGCCGGGCGTATCGTTCTGCGCGATGATGTTCTGCATGGCAGCATCCGATATATATTCATAAAATCCGCTGCTGCACACTACAAAGACATCGCCGTCTTCTGCCTCCGCATTGGTAAAATGCGGTTCAAACGCCGTTCCTTCAGGCATGATTCCAAAATACTGCGTCAATTTTCTGCGTTTCGGATGGACAGCAGCCTTTTCCGGTGTCAGCAGCTCCAGACGGACCATTTTCTGCGCCTGTGTCTGATCTTCGGAAATTTGCAGAAGCCGTCTGCCGCGGTAATGATAAATCCGCGTATTGCCTACATTGCACACCACAACCTTTTTATTTTTTAAACAAAGCAGCGCCAAGGTCGCACTGATGCGCCGCCCCGTTTCCGCGGCCCGTTCCTGTACCATCTGATTCGTCGATTTCAGGTAATCGTTCAAGCAATGCTTCAGGTCGTAGCCATTCTCTTCGACCAATTTTTTATGGTATTTCAACAGATTTTTAACGACAATCAAAGAACCCTCATCAGAAAAGAATTCCGCACCGGCTCCCTCGCTCACCGCATAGAACTGAATCCCCTTCTGGTCTTTTTTATGAGATAGAAGGACTTGCGAACAGGATAAATCCTCTGTAACAGATTTGGAATTTAAGTAAAAATTATTGCTGTTGTAAGTATTGCTTTTGCCGGGACAGGTCGCCGCGGCTGCTCTGTATACCATACGGTCCGCACTCCAATCATAAAGAATACTGCTTATCCCAGATATTATATCATCATATCCCGAATCGGGCAACAGCCGGATTCATTTGGCAGCATGACGCCGGTATTTTTGGCACGTTATGCGGCGCTGAATAAAGAGCAGCCCAACAGGCCGCGGCCATTAACCTTCCGGCCGCCCGGCTGCACGATTCTCGGTGTGTAACCCAATGCCCTTTGCACAACATATCCGTTGGCGGATAAACCGCATTGATCAGCAAGCCTGTTTTCGGCTTCCGTTACCATCCCGAAGAGGTCGCCCATCTTTACGGCTGTGCGTCCCGCATCGCAGATATGTAAAATTCCGTCTAAAAAACGCTTCATATCTTCGATAGGCATTTCCATCTCTTTAAGGTAGGAAAATGCGTAAGGAAATTTCTTCAAAAGCATTAAATTTTTTGAATAAAGCAGGTATACTAAAAAATATTTTTTTGCCCTGTATTGTTTACAGTGAGGAGCGAAAAAGTTTAAAAAAAATGACGAAAGGAGCTTGACAGATATGCTGTGAGGAGACCGACGGGTGCACACTGACAGACGGTTATGAAAGCGATTGCATTAAGCCGGTTGCCGAAACTTGGGATCAGACAGAAGAAGCAGAGCAGACGGAAGAAGCAAATGGGGATGCGGACGAGACGACCGCAGACTATAAAAATTGGATAATCCCGAGAAATTTCGTCTTGTCCAAAAACTTAACCTTCCGAAATCCGTTTGCTGTGATATTCCGGGACGGCGAGACAAATATTGGAACTTTGTATGCGAAAAATGGCTACGTGATAGGAGAAGATCAATTTCCACAAGTTCCTCCTAAAGAGGGGCATGTCGGCAGATGGGATAGAGAGCCCGGACTGACCGTATCCGATAACACTGAGATTACTGCAGTCTATGTACCAACTGAATATTCTATTTCTTATGAGCTGAACAACGGCGTCAATGCATCTGATAACCCAAACTTCTACACGATAGAAGATACTTTTACATTGTCGGAGCCTTACGCGGTAAAATAAACCGCTGTAACGCAAACATACGGCAAAACGGGCATACAGACAGGTATAAAACAATTACCACATTCGTTTTCACCCAGAAGAAGCCCTGCACAGCAGGGTGAAAACACCTGAAGCGTTACAAACGGAAAAATAATGGAGGTCGATACTGCATAAAGTATCGACCTCCTGTTATTTTAACCGTAAATCAATTCACTGTTTACGATTCCTATAGCGGCGCTTCTGATGTTCTCCATCTTTCCGCCCCATGCCATTTGGTCGGGAGCCTTCATCCGTTCGGTCACGCCTTGCCGCTGCCCCCATAAGCCCACAGACTACTGTTTGTCTGCAATTCGCAATGCCGATTGATCGTGTTTCTGCATTTCTTTCCTTGATACACGCGCAGCATTTCCGCTCCATAGTTTCTACAGAAGCAGCTGCCGCATATAATGGATTGTGAAATCAATGCCTTTTTCGCCTAAATCACCGGACCAATTTGCAGAATGCGGCTCAATGCTGAGTACCCCCTCATACCGATGGGCATACAGAACCGAAAGGAACGCGCCCCAGTTGGTCATGTCCATCCCGGCCGGCGGATC
>USLW01000378.1 GCA_900555605.1 uncultured Clostridium sp.
GTGCCCTATGAGCAGGCGCAGCAGGTCTGCAATCTGCTGATTGAGAGCGGGATTCTGGCGGTTTGGAACTTTGCGCCGATCCATCTGATTGTGCCGGAGGGGATTCTGGTTCAGAATGAAAATATGGCTTCTTCCCTTGCGCTGCTGTCTAAGCATCTGACAGAAAAGCTGCGGGAATAAAACGACTAAAATTTGCGGACCTGCAAGAATGAAAGGATTGGTTATAGGTATGAAAGTAACGATTTGTATCGGCAGCTCCTGCCATCTAAAAGGATCCCGGCAGGTGGTTGAACAGCTGAAGGAATTGGTGAAGACACATCATTTAGAAGATCGGGTAGAGCTTGGGGGCACCTTCTGTATGGGAAAATGCACACAAGGCGTATGCGTTACAGTTGACGAAGAGTTGTTTTCTCTCAGCCCGGAAACAACTGCAGCCTTTTTTGAAACGGAAATTATGAAACGTCTGTAATACATAAAGCGGCTGCCGCGGTTTTTAAACGCCGGAAGGGCGGCAGACCGAGGCAGAAGGAGAGCATAAATATGACCGAATATTTGAAACTGAAAAAATCAAACTGCAAAAACTGTTATAAATGTATCCGGCACTGTCCTGTAAAGTCCATCCGTTTTGCGGGAAATCAGGCGCATATCGTCGGAAAAGAATGTATTTTGTGCGGACAGTGCTTTGTGGTATGTCCGCAGAACGCAAAAGAAATCCGCAGCGATACGGAGACCGCCAAGGCGCTGATCGCGGAAAACGAAATGGTGATTGCCAGCGTAGCGCCGTCTTTTGTTGCAAATTATGACGGTATCGGAATTGCCGCTATGGAAGAGGCACTGAAGCAGCTGGGTTTTTTTGCGGCAGAAGAAACCGCCATAGGCGCGACCATTGTGAAAAAGCAATATGAGGATCTTGTGAGAGAGGGACAAAAGCACGTTCTTATATCGTCCTGCTGCCATTCCGTAAATTTACTGATTGAGAAATATTATCCGGAGGCGCTGCCATATCTGGCAAAGGTTGTAACGCCTATGCAGGCCCACTGCCTCAGCATTAAGGAACGGTATCCGTATGCAAAAACCGTGTTTATCGGGCCATGCATTTCCAAAAAGGCAGAGGCGGAATTGTATGGGGGCGCCGTGGACTGTGTCCTGACCTTTGAGGAGCTTTCACAATGGTTCACGGAGGCGCAGATTACGCTAAAACCTTCAGAAGAGCCAAAGCGGCAGGAGAGCAGAGCACGCTTTTTCCCGACGTCCGGCGGTATTCTGAAAACCATGCATTGCGACAGTCCGGAATATGCATATCTTACAGTGGACGGTACGGACAACTGCATCAGCGCGCTGGAGGATATCATATCCGGAAAATTAGATAAATGCTTTATTGAAATGTCCGCCTGCAGCGGAAGCTGTGTGGGGGGACCTGTAATGGACCGCGGACATCGGACGCCTGTCCGCGATTATTTAGCGGTCAGCCGGTATGCAGGCGATCGGGATTTTACCGTAAAAATGCCGGCAGCAGAGAAATTGCACAGAGAACATGCTTTTATTGGTGTGGACCGTGTGCGGCCCGGGACGAGTGCGATCGAAGAGGTTCTGCGGAAAATGGGAAAAACAAAACCGGAGGATGAACTGAACTGCGGTACCTGCGGCTATAATACCTGCCGGGAAAAGGCCATTGCCGTTTATCAGGGCAAGGCGGAAATCTCCATGTGCCTGCCGTATCTGAAAGAGCGGGCCGAGAGCTTTACCGGAAATATCGTCAATAATTCACCGAACGGCTTTATCCTGCTCAATGAAAAGCTGGAAATCCAGCAGATCAACCGGGCGGCGCTGCAGATGATGAACCTGTCCTCTCCCTCCGATGTGACGGGAGAACCGGTCGTCCGTGTGCTGGATCCGGGGGATTTCTTTACCGTATTGGAAAGTGGGCAGAGCATCGAGAAAAAGCGCATTTATCTTTCGGAATACGACCGCTATGCTGAGGAGACCATCATCCCGGATCACGAGTTCCATCAGATCATTTGTATCCTGCGGGATGTGACCGAGGAGGAACGGGTTCGCCGGCAAAAGGAAGAGCTCAGCCGGCAGACTGCCGAGATTGCGGATGGTGTGGTGGCCAAGCAGATGCGCATTGTGCAGGAAATAGCTTCCCTGCTGGGCGAAACGCTGAGACCAAAATTGCCCTGTATAAATTAAAAGGTTCGGTATCCGATGAATGACCTGTGTGTAGAGATTGGCTACAATAGCATCAACCATGTGGGCGAAGAGCTGTGCGGCGACCATGTGGAAGCGGTAGGGCAGGGAGAGGATTCCTCGGTGCTGGTACTGGCCGATGGTCTGGGTAGCGGGGTAAAAGCTAATATCCTCTCTATTCTTACTTCCCGCATCATTTCTACCATGATCGCCGAGGGCCTGCCGTTGGAAGAGTGCGTCAAGGCCATCGCGG
>USLW01000379.1 GCA_900555605.1 uncultured Clostridium sp.
GCCGCCGCTGGCCGCCAGACAGCTTTCCGTACGGTCTGTCAAGCAGGTCCGTGATCCCCGTATTTTCTGCTGCCTTTTCCACCGCGTTTTTCAACGCCGCCCCTTTCAATCCGTAAAATCCGCCGCGCAGCCGAAGATTCTCACGCACCGTCAGCAGCGCATCCAATACGCCGTCCTGAAAAACCACACCGATCAGCGAACGGATTTTTTCATTCTCCTGCCCCAATAAAAGCCATCCACGGTTACGCTGCCGGCATCCGGTGCTAAAAAGGTGCAGATCATATCGATCGTTGTCGACTTTCCTGCGCCGTTCGGGCCCAAAAACGCAAATAATTTTCCTTTTTCCACGTAAAAGTCAATATTTTTGACAGCACGCACTTCGCCATACGATTTTTGAAGTCCGCATACTTCGATGATTTTATCCATCTCTCCCACGCTCCTCCGTATTTGTGATATGCAAGACCGCATGATCTGTCTCGCTGCATATTTTCTTGAGCAATGAACAAATGATCACATAAACAACATATGTTGTTTAACGTAAGATACAATAAATAGCTTCCGGCAAAATGTCAAGCGCTATTTCGCCGGCAAGAATTGAGACAATCCGGGTATACTAAGAAAACATCAACAAAGGAGGATGTCAGCATGTCAATTACCATTTTAACAAAAGAGAATTATGAAGAAGAAGTATTGGAGACAGACAAACCGGTTCTAATCGATTTTTGGGCCACCTGGTGCGGTCCGTGCCAAGCACTGGCCCCTATCGTCGATGCCATCGCCGCCGAAACAGAGACCATCAAAATCTGCAAGGTGAATGTCGATGACGAGCCGGAGCTTGCCGATTTTTTTGACGTTATGAGTATTCCCATGCTTGCATATATGAAAAATGGCAAAATCGTTAAACGTTCTGTGGGAACAAGACCTAAGCAGGAGATCCTCCATATGCTGGAAATATAAGGGCGCTGCCGGAACAACATAACAGGGGTTGTAAAAAAGTCAAACAAAAGAAAAAAACTTCTATAATAAATCCCGGTAAAATCACGATCTGCCATGACTTTGCCGGGAAGATTTTTGAAAAAAGGAGACTTTTTTACATTCCCTGCATATATGTTATGTATACGAGGTTTTATTCTGCATCAATGCCGCGCAGCACAATCATATCATAGTCCGCGCCGGTTGCTTCTACCGCAAGCGCAGCCAAAGTCATAACTTCGCTTTCATTCAGCGAATCTGCCAGAACCGTAATATCCACATAGCCCTCGTCATCCAGGCACACAAGCGCATCCTCATATCCTCTCGACAAAATGGATGTTTCGATATTTGTCTCAATTTCCCCCATAAGCTTTAGGGTTTCTGCCGCCTCTTTTGCGGTTGCCTTCTCTTCTTCACTGGCCTCCTCGCTGTTGACAACGTGCAGGCACGCCTCCTCTGCCAAGCTTCTGTTATTCATTCGTTCCAACCGTGCAGAAGCAAAATATTCCTCCGGGTTGCTGACCAATGTGATACCGAGTCCAGATTCCGTGCCTTCTCCGGGACCTTCCTGATTTACATTTCCATCACCCTTCTGATCAGAACCGCCGTCTACCACAAGATTCCCGCCACCGTCGTCTTTTCCGCTGTCCGACGAATTGCTCCTGATATTCTGAAAAATGGCAAGCGCCAGCAGCGCGCAGCAGATGCAAAGCGCAATAATCCGTTTTGTCCGCATGGACAGCCCGCTTATTTTTTTTCCGATACCCAGTTTCATGTCAAAACACCCCTCGCCAGTAATAAGTGATTTTTGTAAAATATATGCGGGACAATCCCGAAACATTCCAAGCAAATTGACGGGCGGCGTATAACGACATGTTGCAAAGCCTTGTTTATTTCATATATGTCTGAATTTTCTCTGTTACAAAGGAAATCTCTTCTTCCGTCAGATAAGGATGCATAGGCAGCGATAGAACAGTCTTGCATAAGCGGTTTGTTGTGGGAAAAAGCGCCTCATCCTGCATATAAGCAGCAAAAGCCTGCTGCTTATGCATCGGCTTAGGATAATAGACCATGCTCGGAATTCCATTTTTGCGGAGATAGTCCCGTAAACCATCACGTACAGACTCCTCCGGCAGACAAATGCTGTATTGCGCCCAACTCGATACATATTGCTCCGGTACGACCGGTACCTTTACAAAACCCGACAGCGCTTCCGCATACAGCCGCGCGGCACGGTTTACACTTGCTTTTTCCGAGGAAACAAAAGCTTTCAGTTTCGGCATAAGAATCGCCGCCTGAAGCGTGTCCAGACGGGAATTCATGCCGAGCCTGACATTATCATATTTATCGGATCCCTTGCCGTGCACCCGGACAGATCGCAGGTAAGCTGCTATACGGCTGTCATTTTTAAAAATTTCACCCCCCTCGCCATAGCAGCCCAA
>USLW01000380.1 GCA_900555605.1 uncultured Clostridium sp.
ATTGAAACGTCGCCCTGCACGGGAAAATGGCGCGGCACAAGCGATATATCCATCCGCTTTGATAACGGCGCGTCCCTGTTTCTCGGCAACCGCCTTACGCCGAAAGCAAAGACCGCGCATACGCTGAATCCGGTCCCGTGTATTTTTTATGATAATACCGAAAATAAAGACGCATACCGCGTGAAAGGCACAGAGGACCGCACCGTACCCCAGTACGGACTTGCCAATATTGCGGCGACGGTTGCAGAATTGTTCGGAATTTCTTATCCGGATACATGGTGCGGCAGTATGATTGAAAAAACGGGCATCTGAAAATAAAAATAAATACGAAAGAAAGGATCTAAACCCATGGCAAGACGCTCGAAAAATGCATTCAATAACACCTCGCGCATAATATTTACGATTCTGTTTATCGCCGCAGGCGTGGTGTTCCATCGCGTTGCCCCTGCCGAATACCTGCCCATGCAGTTTATCGTCCTTTTGTGCGGTTTTTTGTGCGGCTCCGGATACGGCGCCGCCGCAGGCTTGGTGATGCCGTTTTTTACACTTCTTTTTAACGGTGCGCCGACGCTCTGGCCGGATGCAGTCGTTACAGCGTTAGAATTGGGTGCATACGGGTTCCTTCCCGGACTGCTTCCGAAAAGATGGCATTCCACTATGCGTCTGCTGCTGACCATGCTGGCAGGCAGAGCTGTAATGGGCTTATCCTACTTGATTATTTATGTGCTCCAAGGCAGCGGCTACAGCTGGTCCGCTTTCATGGATCATGCGCTGTGGTACGGCCTGATCGGCATAGTGCTGCAGCTTGCTGCAATTCCTTTGATTGCCGCCGCATCGGACAGGTCTTGACAGATATTTTACAGTTGTGCTATTCTATCACTCGTTCATATGGCCGAAGCCTGTGATGTAATCAATACCACGAAGGTATCCGATTTTCCGAAGAAATCATTTTGATTTCGGAGGTATGCGGCAGTTTCCGCGTATACTCCGCGCGGTCGGATTCCGGTCGTGGTATTTTTTTGCTGCACAAATTTTGAAGGATATCAGGAAAGGATTCATTTTATGAAAAAGAATACTACATATCGTATTGTAATGACAGGCCTTATGATGGCCATCGGCGTGGTACTCCCGACTATTTTTCACTTTATACCGCAATTCGGTATTATTTTTCTTCCCATGCACATTCCCGTGCTGATCTGCGGTTTTCTCTGCGGCTGGCCCTACGGATTGGTCACAGGTCTGGCAGTGCCGTTTCTTGGCTGTTTTATCAACGGCATGCCTTCGTTATACCCTACAGCCCTCGTAATGGCACTGGAATTGGGAACCTACGGATTGATTGCCGGCATATTACCGAAAAAATGGAATGTCAACGTGCGGCTGATCATGGCTATGCTCGCCGGACGTTTAATTTATGGCGCTGCCAACGTTATTTTTGTGGGGCTGCTGGGAAGCGGGTATGGATGGAGCGCATTTCTTGCCGGCGCGTTTGTAAAAGCACTGCCCGGGATTGCTATCCAGTTGGTTCTGATACCGATTATCGTAGCAGCAGTGGAAAAGCATATACAGTCCCTTGGCAGGGCTTAATCACAAAATTCGAACGGAGTATGGAATGTTTATGCGTACGATACTGCTCTCTCATTATAAAGATTATCCGGCATCAGAAGTTGTGGATCTTATAAAGCTGCTGTATCAAAGTGAATTTGCCGGTAGTCATATGATCTCTGATGAGACGGCCAGCCTCCGCCGGCTGCAGGCTGAGATCGAACAGCTCCGGCCTGCCGATTGGGCGGGGCAGCCATTGTTTCGGGAGATTGGAAACGGATTGTGCCGGTTGAACCTCGGACCCGCGGCAGAGGCAGGGTTGTCCGCAGAAACGATAAACCATTTATTCATCCGAGCTTCCAATCAGAAACAGGGCAGCCGGCCGGCCTTTGAAGAAAAGCTCAGGCTGCTGCAGGCCTGCTGCACGGAAGGCCTGCTCCCCTATCCCGCTGCTTTTGTGCATGAGGAAATGAGGCGCCTCCGGGAACAGGGATATCCTCCGGTTCGTCATAGCAATGCTTATCGCGCTGCCTATCATCCTGCATATCGGATTATCCAGCAGGAATATCTTACCTTTTTTTCTGTATTCTGCAGAATTGATCAGCTGTTAAACAGCACGAACGACTCACAACGGCCTGTGACAGTTGCCATCGATGGTATGAGCGGCTCCGGAAAAAGTTATCTTGCCGCACTGCTTACCGAAATTTATGACTGCAATCTGTTTCACATGGATGATTATTTTCTGCGGCCGGAGCAGCGTACCCCGCAGCGTCTTGCGGAAATCGGCGGAAATATCGATTATGAACGCTTTTCATCCGAAATCAGCAGCAGGCTGAAAACCGGCCGGCCCTTTACTTACCGCAAATATGA
>USLW01000381.1 GCA_900555605.1 uncultured Clostridium sp.
CTCCGTGCCACTTCTCGCGAGCCCAGTCCAAACCGTGAATCGTTACGATTACCCTTTTACCAAACAGTTTCGGTAGCCATGCAAAAAAGGCTGGTCCCTCGGCATGAATATGTACTACATCGAATTTTCCAAATGCACTATACAGAGCCGCAAAAAAGGATGATGTTACCGCTGCAAGACCTCTTTTATCGATTGTTGAAACCGTTTTCAGCCTTATTCCTCTATATTCTTCCTGCCGTGGCTTGTCATACTCAACTCCACTCACATGGTGTCCTGCACGATTAAAGCACGTCACCTCGTTACCTTGTTCTACCATCCGGGTGCATAATTCTTCCACAACAATTTCAACTCCACCCTCTCTGGACGGAATACGCTTGTGCCCGAACATTGCCACCCTGAGTTTGTCTTTCATTCTTTCCTCTCCTGCCGCGCCATTCTATTCTTCAGCTTTTTGATAACACAAATAGCGGATAGGCTCTCACGCCTGTCCGCTGGCGTCACCTCACCCTCTTGGTTGAGATTTCTTTCCGGGCAGCTTTCCAGCCGTCCAGAAAAATGTTCTGTTCATTCTTCGGGTAAGAAAATATGAACTTCGGGTCGCGGAACCTTTTGTTCTCTGCCGTACCCTTGTCCCCATTATGACAGCCGCGTATTATCACTGCAGCACCCACGAGGTACACATGTGGCTTAATTTGTATCATTCCGCCATTCCCATCCAAACTTTGTCACAAATGTTATGTCTATAAGTGTGAACAGAAACAAGCCCACGGCTTATTGCTAAAAAGCAACCAACTCGTGGGCTCAAATTATTCTTCAAGTCTTTTTCATTCGTTTTCACAGGGCGCCATATATATTCTAACATCCCTGATAACCTTCACGATTCCTCTTTCAGACACTTCAACAAATGAGATACTTGAAGGACAATTCAAGCCTCTAAAAAGTATCATCCATTTTGAGAATGGAAGGTTCTAGGTTCTAAATGCTGATAATATGTGGCTTTATATAAAACTGACTCCTCTTTTGACCCCTCACCCGTAAATCCGATTCATTTCATTTTGCTTCCACTCCCAGCAAGAATGTGCATAGCGTTTTAGAGTTATATCAGGATTTGAATGCCCCATCAACTCACTCAGCGTTTTCACATTGCAGCCAGCTTGCAGGCAGGTTGTTGCAAATGTATGCCGCAGCGCGTGCGGGCGGACAACAGGAACGTGAGCCTGCTTTAAGTATCCTTGTAAGCTCTTGTAATAGCAGCGCGGTTCAACTGGCCTAAGGTTGGTGTCTGATAGAAACCAGACTTCATTACTCTGTCCGACATATTCTCCTTCTAGAAGGCTGAGGATACCTGTTGGGATAGGAATGTCGCGCTCGGAACTTTGCGTTTTGGGAGATTGCGTTACTAGGGTGGTTTTTCCGGGTGCCATATAAATTCTCTTGACAGTGCGCCGAACAGAGAGAACACCGTTTTGCAAGTCGAAATCACCCCATTGCAGCCCGCACACTTCTCCGATACGTAGACCCATCTGCATCATCAGCAGCATACCAAGCCTCCTAGGTGTTGGCGAAGAGCAAACATAAGCACGAACAGATTTTTGTTCCAAATTATTTAGAACCGTAGTGTTGGATGAATTTACAACTGGAAGTTTGAGATCAATTTCAATGGGACGCATAGTATGTAGATGTACTGCATAGCGACAAATTCTCCGAACAAGCATCAAGCATTCTTTGCTCATTGCGTTGCCTAGGGTCTTATGGTTTTGGTCTGCAGGAGCAATAATTTCAAGAAGACTTTTTTCTAGAATGCTTTCGTTCAAGGCTTGAACACGATATGGGCCAAGCACAGGCAAAATGTAGTGTTGGAGCGTGTAGCGATAGTGTGCTGCTGTAGAAGATTTGACATCTAAAAAAATGGAGCTTTCCCAGGTGCGAGAAAGCTCTGAAAAAGTTGGATTTTCGACATTTAGTGCAAATTGTTGCACCTCCATCTTTTTGATGGTGAGTTTTTCCTTTACTTCATTGTAAGAATGCCCATAAATGTACCCCCAGATTGCGGTTCGATCAGACTTTCGCCCCTTAATATAGCGACCCTCCCAACGACCATCTTTCCGCTTTCTGATGTTTTCTCCGCGCTTTGCCATAATGCTCCTCCTTGAAAAAATTGTAATGATGTAGCATTGGTTTTATCTGTTTCGGCTATCCCATAGGAAAAAGTGTGCCCAATATGGTGAAAGTGACAAAAATGTATTCGAGTACAGTTTGGTATAACTTGTACTGTTGAAAAATATCGCATTGTGTGGTATGATACCTATACATATTATATATGGGCTTCTGTGGAAATGGGTATCATCCATTCTCAAAATGGATGATACTCCTTAGAGGCTTGAATTGTCCTTC
>USLW01000382.1 GCA_900555605.1 uncultured Clostridium sp.
TGTCCGATATCGTAAAGGATGCGGTTTATGCCGCGCCGGGCATGAAAATATCAAGACTGCTGAAGCTGCTGCAGAAGCATAAAGCGCACATTGCCGTTGTTACGGATGAATACGGCGGAACCATGGGCATTGTAACCTTAGAAGATATTGTGGAGCAGCTGGTAGGCGATATCTGGGATGAACACGATGAAATTACGGAAAATATCGTCCGCATGTCAGAACATGTTTTTCGTATTTCCTGCGGCATTAGTCCCGATGAAATGTTTCGCCTTTTCGGTCTGAACTGTGAAACTGAGGCGTCAACTGTCGGCGGATGGGTGTTGGAAACGCTGCATAAAATTCCGGAGGAGGGTGAATCCTTTGCCTTTGAAAATCTTGAAATTACAGTACAAAAAGCGGATCAGCGCCGTGTAGTCGATATTATCGTAAAAGAGAAACCACGGCAGACCGTGTCCGAACAGAAGCCGTAACCGGCGCAGAAGCAGGAACCCCGCACCGTATCGGCTGCCGCTGAATATGATGTAAAGAACGTATAAGGCGGTGTTGCTATGTACGGACTTTTGTCTGTTTTGGAATCAGTGATGTTGGTTGCGGCGCTCTCAGTCGATGCTTTTGTTGCAAGTTTCGGTTATGGGACGAATAAAATTAAAATTCCTTTTCGCTCTTCGGCAATTATAGATGGGACGTGTACCGCTTTTTTAGCGGTATCTCTTTTACTGGGTTCTCTGCTTCGCGCCCTGATCCCGCCGGGAGTCACGGAGACGGTCTGCTTTATCATTTTGTTTCTCTTAGGGCTTGTCAAGCTGTGCGACAGCTTGATGAAGGATTATATCCGAAAAAGAAAAAATATTGATAAAGAGATTACGTTTTCCGCACTGAATCTGAAATTTTTTCTTCGTGTGTATGCGGACCCGGAGACCGCGGACAGAGACCTGTCGCGGGTACTGTCTCCTGCAGAAGCGCTGCCTTTAGCCATCGCGCTGTCTTTAGATAGTATTGCCGTGGGCTTCGGCGCTGCCCTAACGGATACCGATCTGGTCAGGACGCTGTTCTTAGCCCTGCTGTTCAATGCGCTTGCGGTACGGCTGGGCTGCATTTTAGGAAATAAAATCGCGGAAAAGGTTTCCTTTAATCTTTCCTGGCTCAGCGGTCTGCTGCTGATCATCCTGGCGGTTATGAAATTATTCTAAATGGTAAATTCCCCGATCTGCGTAGGGATACCTGCTGTAATACTGCTTATACCGGTAAGCATATTGTCTTGCGCGTTCATCTTTGTCGGAACAGCCTGCAGCCGGCTGCGGGCTGTACAAATCTTATGCGTTCTGCGTTTGATTATACAGGAAAAGCAATGGAGATGCCATGAAAGTGTGATCTGAAATACAGCCGCTGTCATATAAAATTACGACTGCAGGCTTTTTTTATCAGGTGAATTATGATATGCTGATTATGCTTAAAATGCTGCAGGAAAGGAAGCCTTTGACGGCAGAACGGGAATCGCTTATGAGCGGCTTGATTTTGAACGGACTAAACGAAAAACAGCGCGAGGCGGTGCAGACGACAGAGGGCTATGTGCGGATTATTGCCGGTGCCGGATCAGGTAAGACAAAAGCACTGACGCACCGGTATGCCTATCTTGTACGGGCTGCCGGCATCCATCCGGGAAATATCTTATGCGTGACATTTACGAATAAAGCGGCAGGAGAGATGAAACGGCGGGTACAGACGCTGGTGGGAGCGGGATGCGATACCGCCCTGATCACTACGTATCACGGTTTTTGTGTCCGTGTGCTGCGGGAAGACATTGGCCGCCTATTTTATCCGGAGAACTTTCAGATACTCGATACCGCGGATCAAAAGAAGATCCTCGAGGAAATTTATACGGAACTGGAACTAAAATTGGACCATGCTTCCTTTGAGAAGATGATGGGGCTGATCGGAAAACAAAAGGCAACTACGGATTATGTCTCTCTTCTGCTTTCCCGGGACAGTATTGTGCCGGAACCGAAAACGAATCTGGATGATCTGATTATTCATAAATATTTTATGCGGCAGAAGAAAATTTTCGGATTGGATTTTGACGATCTGATCAATTTTGTTTTTGTTTTATTTGAACGTTATCCGCAGGTTCTGCATAAATGGCAGGAGCGGCTTCATTACATACAGGTCGATGAATTTCAGGATTCCTCAGAACGGGAGCTGCGGCTTGTGGACCTGCTGTCTGCGGTTCACCGCAACCTGTTTGTCGTGGGGGATCCGGACCAAAACATCTATGAATGGCGCGGCGCCAAGGTCGGAATTTTAGTGGACTTTGACAAGACCCATGCGGGAACCGAAACCATTATTATGGACCGGAATTACCGCTCCACA
>USLW01000383.1 GCA_900555605.1 uncultured Clostridium sp.
AATTAAGCGGGTCCTTTGCTACGACTGCGGCAGCGTACGCTTTCTTAGTGTTTACGCTGCTGTACGTACCGTGCGTGGCGGCATTTTCCACCATGCGGAGAGAATTGGGCGGCTGGAAATGGGCCATGGGAAGCGCCGCCTATCAGATCGGAACCGCGTATGTCCTTTCGTTTTTGGCATATACTATCTTAAACTTTATTTGGTAGGCAGCGTATCACCGGCACCGTAGGGATGCGCGGCGCGGAACGGAGCTTATTTATGAAATGGATTCCTTATATACTTACGGTATTGGTGATTGCATACGGCGGATTTTGTCTGGTCCGGCATTTTATAAAAAGGAAAAAACGCGGAGAATGCGGCAGCTGCTGCGGCGACTGCGGAACCTGTCCGCACGTGCGCAAGCAGGAGCGCTTGCCGGACGGAGAGGATTCAGGTAAAATATAGAAGCAAACGACGGCTGCCGGGCGGAAGCTCCGGCGGCGCTGTCATCGGATCATCCTTCAGAAAAAAAGTATACGCGGAAAAGGGGGCGGTGTGATGGGCGGCGAGAGCTTTCACAAAAAAAAGATATTGCTGCTGTGCGGAGGTATGCTGCTTGTCTGCGCGGCAATCGTGCTGGTCCTGATTTTTGCCTCCGGGACAGAGTCTTCCGGAATCGGCGCTGTCGGTGAGGTAGAGCGCATCACCGTTTCATATGGCAAAAACCCTGCCTCAGAAATGAATTTTTGCTGGTATACCACGCAGGCGCACAAAGGAACTTTTATTCAGTACCTGCCGAAGATCTCGGACGCGGTCCCTGATTTTCAAGAGGAAGGCGTATCAACAAAAGAAGGTTATATTGAACAGGTTGCGGAATTATATCCGGCGGCGGGCCAGGAGTCCGCACCGTACCCTGAGCTGCAGGAACGTACGGTTGTCCGGCATCGCCTTTATTTATCGGATTTAGAATCTGGTACCGCATATTGGTACCGGATTGGAGACAGGCAGACAAATACCTGGAGCCGGCCGGCGGTATTTCGCACCGCGGCGGCAGCGGGCAGTGCAGAACCGTTTTCTTTTCTACTTGCTACGGACTCCCAAGGGTTTGTGTACAGTCATTTTGAATTATGGAGCGATTGTATCAGCAGGGCAGGGCAGCGCCATGCGGATGCGGCTTTTCTGCTGCATTTGGGCGACTTTGTGGAAGACGGCATGAACGCGCTGCAGTGGCAGTCTCTTTTGAATCTTCCGAATCAGCTCCTGCGGGGCCTTCCGGTGATGCCTGTGGCAGGGAACAAGGATACCCGGCATGTATTCGATTATTTTACGCTGGGCAGTCCTGCGGACACAGAGCCGCTGACTGCGGGTTGGTATTCCTTTGATTACGCGGATACGCATTTTACGATTCTTTACACCGGAGACGATCGCAGCGATCTGTCAAAAAAGCAGCTGAAATGGCTGAAACAGGATTTAGCCGATTCGGATGCACGGTGGAAAATCGTGGTTATGCATAAAGCGCCGTATTCCAACGCCAATCACGCAGACGACAAAGAGATCGTCGCCCTGCGCAAGCAGCTCCTTCCGGTGTTCGATGCCTACGGGGTGGATGCGGTGCTGCAGGGACATGACCATTATTATTTCCGCTCTGCGCCGGTGCGGGACGGGGCAGCCGGTACGTATACGGAAACAAAGGAACAGTTTGCCGGAGATGCGGGAATCGGTGAAATGACCGTTTTGCGCGATGTCCGGGGAACCGTATATTTTATCAACGGCAGCGCAGGCGTGAAGCAATATTCGAAAACCTTCCGGGATATGCCGGAAATCTGCGCAGCCGAGGCGCTGCGGCTTTCGGATCCGACGTATTCATACTGTACGGTTACAGAAGAACGGTTCACCGTTTATACGTATACGGTGGATAGAAATAACGGAAGTATAAGCCTTGTCGAGGCTTGGTGCATCGAGAAGTGAACAGTTGGCAAAGGAGAAGGCGTTTATGAAACAGTACAGAAGCGGCGGCTTCGGGTCCTGCGGCGTAGGACTCGGAAATTTTGACGGCATTCATTACGGACACGGGGCGCTGCTCGACACGCTGAAACAGGCGTGCGCGGCTGCAGGGCTGGAATCCGTGGTATATACGTTTGAAAATCACCCGAATTTTGTTTTGTTCCAAGACCGTGTGACGCCCATCATTATGACGTGTGAGCAAAAGATCCGCATACTGGAAGAAAAGGGGATCGATGCAGTCTATTTTGAACGGTTTGACGAAGCGTACGCAAGGATGACGCCGGAAGCATTTGCAGATGAAATTCTGCGGAAGAAGCTGAATGCCAGGCTTGCCGTGGTGGGATACGATTATACCTTTGGCGCTGGAGGAAAGGGAACC
>USLW01000384.1 GCA_900555605.1 uncultured Clostridium sp.
CAAGGGAGTCTTTCCTACCGTGGAGATCAACTATCCGAAGATTGGCAAGAAGGAGATGCGCGTTTTGTCCAGAGAAGAGCAGGCGCGCCTCGTTGCCTATCTACATGAGGATCTGGATTCGTGCCGATTTGGTATCTTGCTGGCGCTATGTACAGGCATACGAATTGGTGAACTCTGTGCACTGCAGTGGGAAAGTGTTTCTACAAACGATAAAGCTATCCGAATTGCAAAGACCCTGCAAAGGCTGCATGATACCAGCGTATCGCAAGGTGCTCGAACAAGGATTGTGATTGGTCCGCCCAAAAGTGATACCTCCGTGCGAACGATCCCTATGACGGAATACGCAACCGGGCTTTGCAGGCGCATGAAACCGCAAAGTTCAGCTGCGTATGTTCTGACCGGAACGGAAGCGTTCATGGAGCCGCGGACATTGCAGTATCGATTGGAAAAGTACACGCAGGCATGTGGCCTGGAGGGGGTGCATTTTCATACACTTCGGCACACATTTGCGACACGAGCTGTTGAGGTCGGATTTGAAGTTAAATCATTGTCAGAAATATTAGGACATGCCTCTGTGACGATCACGTTGGACCGGTATGTGCACGCTTCGCTGGAACTGAAACGGGATAATATGCAGAAATTGAAGGTAGTGGGTCTATGATCTACGCAGTCAAAACTAGTGTAAGTGAATATCATAAAAACGGGAAAAGCCTTGCATAGCAAGGCTTTTCCTTTGCTTTTGTAGTGGAGTGGCAAACTCCACGAAAGCTCCGCTGATGCGGCTTCCTGCTGAAATGCTGGGGTTTTGCGGAGAGGGAGAGATAAGAGATAGATATTAAATAGGGAGGTGGGATATGTGGCGACGACAGCGACCGGCTGTTTGGCAGAGGAGAGCTCTGCCGATGTGATCATTCAAATAGCAAAACCTGTATTGGAACAAAAGAAGCTGTACCTGATAACGAAGCGTGCTTTTGACATAGTATGTTCTTCCTTGGGACTACTGATTCTGGCAATTCCAATGCTGATCATTGCATTGCTCGTTACGTTGGACTCGCCGGGTTCCCCAATTTTTAAGCAGGAGCGGCTCGGCCTCCACGGGAAGCCGTTTATGATCTATAAATTCAGGTCAATGCGACTTGATGCGGAGGTGAACGGCCCGCAGTGGGCAGATGAACAGGATCCAAGATGCACACACTTCGGCCAAATTCTCAGACGCACCCGGCTGGACGAGCTTCCTCAGTTCTATAACATCCTGCGCGGCGACATGAGTTTCGTCGGCCCGCGGCCGGAGCGTGCTTATTTCTACGGAGAATTTGAAAAATACATTCCCGGTTTCTCCAACCGGTTAATAGTTGTTCCTGGCCTGACTGGATATGCTCAGGTGAATGGCGGATATTCTCTGAAGCCGGAAGAAAAAATTATCTACGATATGGAGTATATAGAGCACCGGTCTGTGCTTATGGATGTCAAGTGCATTATAAAAACGGTGTCATTGATTTTTACACACGAAGGAGCGCGTTGATGGAAACACTACAGAACGCCCCTGCTCGTCACGGGCAGGCAGCGACAAAGCATCCATTAGTTTCTGTTGTGATGCCGGCGTATAACGCAGAAAAATACATAGGCGAAGCGATACGCTCGGTACAATCTCAGACATATGCCAACTGGATCCTGTTAGTTATTGACGATTGCTCCACGGATCATACCGCAGACGTTGTCCGAGCCTTTGTAAACACAGATGACAGAATTCGGCTCTTTCAGAACACACACAATTTGGGCGCGGCTAAAACCAGAAATCGTGGTTTTGAATTGGCCAAAGGTGAATGGGTCGCGCTGTTAGATAGCGATGATGTATGGCATAGCGACAAGCTTGAGAGACAGCTTGCGGCGGCGCTGAATTCTGGTTCGGAAATTATTTATTGCTCATACTCGCTAATAAGTCATGATGGGCAAAAAATATCCGACTATATCGTGCCGGAACAGACTTCCTATGATGACATGCTGAGAGAAAGCGCCTTTAGCTGCTCCACGATTCTTTTAGCAAAAAGCGTAGTCGATAATAACCGCTTTTTCTCCGACTATTATCATGAGGATCTAGTGTATTGGCTTCAATTGCTCAAAAAAGGATATTCCGCGTCGGCGTGTTGTGAGCCATTGGCAGATTATCGGATCGTGGAAGGATCAAGGTCACACAGCAAGGTCCAATCGGCAAAAAACAGATGGGAGGTCTACCGTAAGGTTGAAAAACTATCTTTGATAAAGTCACTCTCCGTGTTTCTATCCTATACGGTGCGAGGTCTCAGTAAGTATAAGAGGCGTTGATATGGATGTGCTGTTCCTTTGCGGTG
>USLW01000385.1 GCA_900555605.1 uncultured Clostridium sp.
CACGGATCAATTCCTCCAAGCTTTTCAAATTCTCTTCAAATAAATCAAGGGCCTCCTGCACCGGGGCGGGGGATGACAGGTCTACCCCTGCCGCCTTCAGCAAATCCATAGGATACCTGCTTCCGCCGCTTTTCAGAAATGTCAGATACCGCGGCAGCGCGTTATCCGCATCCTGCAGGATTCCCTGCGCCAGGGCCGCGGCGGCAGAAAAGCCGGTAGCGTATTTATATACGTAAAATGCGTTATAAAAATGAGGAATCCGCGCCCACTCCAAAGCAATTTCGCGGTCAACGGAAACATGCTTTCCGAAATATTGTTTATTCAGATCGTAATAAACGGCGCACAGATCGTCGCAGGTCAGCGTTTCTCCGGCCTCTGCTTTGCCGTGGATCATCCGTTCAAATTCCGCGAACATAGTCTGCCGGAAAACCGTCCCCCGGAACTCTTCTAAATAATGGTTCAGCAAATATGCCCGCTCTTCTTTTGCTTCCGTAATGCGCAGCAGATACCGGATCAGCAGATTTTCATTTACAGTAGAAGCGACCTCTGCTACAAAGATTTTATATTCCGCATACTGATAGGGCTGCGTCGCATTGCTGTAATATGAATGCATGGCGTGCCCCAGCTCATGGGCCAGGGTGAAGACATCGTTGATGGTGCCCTGCCAATTCAGCAGCACATACGGATGACAGCCGTAGCAGCCCCAGGAATAAGCGCCTGAAGTCTTGCCCTGATTTTCACAGACATCGATCCATCCGTCGGTAAAAGCCTGTTTCAGCGCATTGCAGTATTCCGCTCCCAAGGGCTTCAAAGCCTCCTGTACAATTTCCGCAGCTTCTTCATAGGTATATGTGCGGCGGGGCAGGGAAACCATGGGCGTATATAAATCGTACATATGAAGCGGTGAGATCTGCAGCGCTTCTTGGCGCAGCTGCAGATAATCTCCCAGCCGCCCGAGATTTTTGTGAATCGTTTCAATCAGGCTGTCGTATACGCTTACCGGCACATTGTCCGCAGACAGCGCCGCCTCCAGGCAGCTAAGATAATGCCTTGTTTCCGCATAAAATCTGTCGCTTTTCACGGATCCGGCAAGGCAGGCCGCCAATGTATTCCGGTAGGCGCCGTACGTTTGGTACAGCGCCTGAAACGCCTGCTTTCTCACATTGCGGTCCTTGCTTTCAAGAAACATGGTATACCGCCCCTTTGTCAGCTCCACGGACCTGCCCTGCTCATCCTCAATGTGCGGAAATTTGATATCCGCGTTATTGAACATATTAAATATATCGTCGCCGGCCCCGGTAGCTTCTCTCGCATGTGCTAAAACCTGCTCAACCTCTGCGGACAGAACATGGTCCTTCAGGCGGAACATCTGTTCCAGTATAAACTGATATTCCCGCAGCTCCGGAGTTTGTGCCAAAAAGGCATCCACGGCTTCCCAGCCTGCTGCAAGCAGCTCCGGCTCAATAAAAGAGAGTGCCGCAATCGCTTGGGTATAAGCAAGCTCCGCCTTGCCCGTCATATCCTGGTATACGGGGTTTGCGTTATCTTCATCTCTGCGCATTCTGGCATACACAAACAGCCGCTCGATTGTCCGGCCCAGATCGTCCTGCGCCCGGAAGCATGCGGCAATCTGCGCGCCGGATTCCTTTAACGTCCCCCGAAATCCGGAAACCCGCGCAATCAGCTCCGGCATCCGGGCAAGATCCTCCTCCCAGCGGGCATCCGTCTCGTAAAGATCCTCCAGCCTCCATCTATATTTTCTGTCGATCTCACTTCTTAAAGGTAATTTTTCCATACAAGCCCCATCCTTTCACAAATCCGGCCTTCAGTCAATCACAGCCCCGCCGCACACGAACATAAAAAACCCCGCCTTTTCTTCTTAAAAGCCGCTCTTATGAAAGCTGCTCTTTCTCTGCCGCAAAACCTGTATGCCGGCGGCAAAGCCCCACAGTACGAATGCGGACAAAACCGGCAGCGCCGGATTTCCGGTAGACGGATTCGTCGGCGGCACGGCTTTTTCTGTCACAATCAAGGTCCGTTCCGTCCGGAACGCTCTGACACCTTCTCCGTCTAGCAGAAACACGATGTCAAAGGTATACGTCCCCGCCTCAGCCGGCCTGAATATCCCGTTCTGCAGACGATTTCCGCCGTATTCCACATAAAGCGTGCCGCCCAGCGCTTCGGCAGTCGTTTCCGCGCCGTCTTTGTCCCGCAGCATTACGCCGTCCAGTACATGAATCACATCGCCTGTTTTGCAGTGGAGGGCCTCTATACCTGTCAGGAGCCCCACCGGCCCGTACCCCGCCTCTACA
>USLW01000386.1 GCA_900555605.1 uncultured Clostridium sp.
CCGGTTCCCGCCGGAGATACGGTAACCGGTACGATTATGACATACGGCTTTGATCCGTACCTGACGGAACGCAATCCCTATGAGGGTGCCGTTTGCGCCGTTGTAGATGCGGTGGCCCGGTTAACTGCCATGGGGGGCAGCTGTGAAAAAGCGCGTCTGACGCTGCAGGAATACTTTGAGCGGCTCGGGCAGGATCCCGTAAAATGGGGCAAGCCCTTCAGCGCGCTGCTGGGTGCATTTCATGCGCAGATATCATTGGGAATTCCGGCCATTGGAGGCAAGGATTCCATGTCCGGGAGCTTTGAGTCCATACACGTACCGCCTACGCTGGTGGCTTTTGCCGTGGCACCGGCAGACGTACGGCAAATTATTTCGCCGGAATGGAAAGCCGGCGGCCATCCGCTGGTGCTTTGTCGGGTACCGCATAAATACACGGAGGGCCGGGAAGAAATTGATTTTACCCTTTTGAAAGAACGGTATGCAAAAATTCACCGCTTAATCTGCGAAAAGAAAATTCTCAGCGCAAAGGCTGTAAAGGCCGGCGGACTTTGTGAAGCAATGAGCACCATGGCTTTCGGTAATATGGTGGGCGCTGTTTTGGATGCGGAGACGGCAGCCTGCTGCGGCATTGATTTATTCGAAAAAATGTATGGCAGTATTCTAATGGAATGTGATCCTGCCGTTTTGGAAACCGATGTATTCGGGGAGGGTTTTGTGTTCCTCGGCAGAACCACGGATGTGCCGGAGCTGCGTATCGGAAATACGGTGATTGCGCTTGCGGCGCTGCTGCCCGCATGGCGCGGCACCTTAAATGCGATCTTCCCGGAATTCGGCCGGAACCCAGAAGCAGATGTGCCTGACATCCGCTTTGCCGGAAAGGGCAGAAAACCGATGCGCGCTGTCAAAATCGCACGGCCGCGGGTTTTTATCCCTGTATTCCCCGGCACAAACTGCGAATATGATACAATCCGCGCTTTTGAAGGTGCGGGCGCAAAAGCACTGCCTTTTATTTTCAAAAATTTGACGGCTGCCCATATCGAAGCGTCGGTGGCGCAGATGCGGCAGATGATTGACCAGGCACAGATCATTATGATTCCCGGCGGATTCAGCGGCGGAGACGAGCCGGACGGCTCCGGTAAATTTATTGCGACTGCGTTCCGGAATCCGGTGATCCGCGATGCCGTAATGCGCCTGCTTAAGGAACGGGACGGTCTGATGCTCGGAATCTGCAACGGCTTTCAGGCACTGATCAAGCTGGGCTTGGTGCCCTACGGCGAGATCCGGGATCTGAAGGCGTCAGACCCGACGCTTACATTTAATACAATCGGCAGACATATTTCGAGAATGGTCTACACAAAGGTTGCCTCCGTGAAATCGCCGTGGCTGTGGGGCTGTGAAGCCGGAGAGGTGCATACGGTGCCGATTTCCCATGGAGAAGGCCGCTTCGTTGCCGAAGGAGAACTGCTGAAAAAACTGGCGGAGAATGGTCAGATTGCTACGCAGTATGCAGACGAAAAAGGAACTCCGACCATGGATCCGGAATACAACCCCAACGGCAGTGTCTGGAGTATCGAGGGAATCACCAGTCCGGACGGAAGAGTGTTGGGTAAAATGGCGCATTCCGAGCGTATCGGTTCCTATGTGTGTGAAAATGTTCCGGGGAATAAAGATCAGAAAATTTTTGCTTCCGGAGTAAACTATTTCAGTTAATTCGTGAGAAGGCGATGGTGTAAAAGATGAAAATTGCATTTTTAGGCGCCGGCAATATGGGCGGCGCAATGATTCGTGCCGCGGCTGGTTCGGCGCTGCTGGACTGTCCCGGCGGAATATGCGTTTATGATAAGGATTCGGCAAAAGCGGAACGTTTTGGGACAGAGTGCGGGGTGACTGTCTGCAGAAGCAATGCAGAGGCCGTATGCGCCGCTGATGTGGCGGTGCTTGCCGTAAAGCCCATTTTTGTAAACGACGTGCTGCAGGAGATCAAAGACCTATTGAACGGAAAATTGCTTGTCTCCATTGCCGCCGGTGTATCTGTCAAAAGGTTTACCGATATTTTAGGGGAGATTCCGATGGTCCGCACGATTCCGAATTTGCCGGCAATGGTCGGAGAAGGAATCAGCGGTATCTATTTCGCACATATGGAACGCTGCCCCCGGGCGGAGGAATTTCGGAAAACTGTCATTGCATTGTTTGAGACCTTTGGAAAGGTATGCGTCGTAGAGCGGGAAAGCTTAATTGATGAAATGATTGCAGTGACCTCCAGCAGTCCCGGTTATATCTGTCTTTTGACAGAGGCCATGGCTGACGGCGCG
>USLW01000387.1 GCA_900555605.1 uncultured Clostridium sp.
CCCCCGCCGAATTCAAAATATCCCTTTTCCTGACCGCGGATTACATTTTCCGAAGCCTGATGGTTTCGAATCTTTCCGACCACCATGGCGCCAACCTCCATCTGTACTACCGCACCGAAATTTCTGGTGTTAATAATACAATATTCTCTGGCGTTTTCCTTGTATACGTCGACATAATCCAGCGCTAAGGGATTTACGGTATGCAGCTTGCCCGGAATTTTAACATTCTCAGTCTTCCAGCCTGAATCCACATAACAATATCTGTGATAATTATCTACGGTCAGACGGATCACCGCACAATAGCCGCCGTTATACCGGAGGGCCAGCTTTTCATTCTGCAGCAGGGAGGCAACAGAATAATGAGAATTTTTTATATAAAATAAGGTGTCTTCATGAATCGTGTGAACGGATATTTTTCCGTCGCAGGGACTGATGAGAATGTTGTCATCCATCGCGATCTCCCGCCGTTCCGGTTTGATCCGGCGGGTAAAAAAATCGTTATATGAGCGATACTTCTGTTCAATATAATCATCCAGACAAATCCCGTTTTTATTTACAAAGGGTTTGATTGCCACGCGGGATGCCCTTGAATTCAGCACGGCTCCGGAAACACGGGAAAAAGAACGCGTAACAAGCAGTTTTACCAGCATACGCCCCCATGTTTTCGAATACAAACCGTTTAATACCCGATCCTGCTTTTCATTTCCTGTAATTACATTTCCGCAGCGATCCTTATAATTCATGCAATGCCTCCGGATAGATAGATATGATATACGGCTGTAGCCTCAAGAACCTAAGATTACGCCGACTAAGACCAGCAGGCCGACTCCGCACATAATGACTGTTTCTGCAGTACCCGGCTTTTTCACTTTGACATTCAGCACAAACAGCACCGCAATAACAAGCATGAGGATTCCGTAAAAAAGCTGATAGTCAAAACCCTTTCCGAGAGGTCTGTCCAAAGCGTATACCATCGGCAGAAACAGTGCTACAGAGGTAACGGGA
Source organism: uncultured Clostridium sp. (assembly GCA_900555605.1). Lineage (GTDB taxonomy): Bacteria > Bacillota > Clostridia > UBA1212 > UBA1255 > UMGS1851. The sequence goes on from USLW01000387.1 coordinate 1,006, forward strand.
AGCCCCTGGTAATGCGTTCGCTTTCCGCTGCTGCCGCGCTGCCGTTCTTCTTCAAAAACATTCAAGTAACCGAGACGGATAATCGCGCCTAAAATATAGACCACAGCTACGGCGATCCAATACCAGCGGAAGGTGTCTCGAAAAAAATTATACAGTAAAATAACAGGAAACACGCCGAAACAAACGAGGTCGCACAGAGAATCAATCTGGATTCCGAACATCTTTTCATGTTCGGAACGCTTCACTTTCGATGCCACACGGCCATCAAACAAATCACAGATGCCGGAAAGCATCAGACATAGGAATGCAATTTTATATGCGCCGCGCATTGCCATCGCCATACCGACCACAGAAGATGCCAAACCGAAATATGTAAGTATTACTGAACAATTGTAAAATCCTATCATAGCTTCAACCCTCATTTAATTGACTCTCTTTTGTGCCGTACAAACTATATTGTAAACGGTACAATATATAAATTCAAGTATATTTTATATCCAAAACACACGCTCAGCGGTCATTCAGCTTGCTTTGGGCCTTTTGAAAAAACGGCTCCCGTTCTACAATAAACCGCTCGTGCCGCCCCTTTCCGATCAATCCCTTTCCATCATATGCCGCAACCTCGAAAACAAGTCGCTTTCTGTCGATTTCAATTAAATTGCTGTCGCACCAGACCTTCATTCCCACCGGCGTGGCAGACACATGCTGTATGTGCAAAGAAATGCCTACCGTACAGAAGCCCTCCTCCAGATAAGGCGCCACGCTTTCCGCAGCCGTCAGCTCCATCAATGCCGTTAGAAAAGGAGTTCCGTACACTTCAAGCAGTCCGCTGCCGATGTGCAGCGCTGTTCTGTCATACGTCACCACGTCCTCAGCATGTCCCTTAATTCCGGTTTCCAGCATTGTAAAAACCTCCTATTTTCTGATTGAATTTTTATTGTATCAAAAATAAAGGTAAAATACAATCAGATGATCTGTACATAAAAAACGCCGCCCTTCAAAAAACAGGACGGCGTTCCCTCAATAGCCGCATATTCTTGGTATAAGCATGCCATACAGAAAGGGTTACAGGTTTTTCAGCAGGGACAGCACTTCATCAATTTCATCTTTTGTATTGAAATAGTTAAAGCTAAACCGGACCGTTCCCCGTTCCTGTGTGCCGATCGCTCTGTGCGCAAGCGGCGCACAGTGAAATCCGGGTCTGCTGCAGACGGATTGATCGCCTAGAAAAGAGCCTACCCGAACCGGATCCCTGCCCTTAATATTGATCGATAC
>USLW01000388.1 GCA_900555605.1 uncultured Clostridium sp.
GTTGACGCCGCAAAGCTCCAAAGCAAGGGCCTGGGCGGCCGGCGCAGGACATGCCGTAATACAAACCTGGACGCCCTCTCCGCCTGTGGCCTCTGCGATGGCCTCCCGAATATCATGCTGCACCGTAATAAAATTTTCATCCACGGATTTGCACACGGACAGACGCTCTGCGGAAAGATCGTTGATAAAAACCCTGCCTGCGCCGGCCATCTTTGCCAGCATCGCGTGCATAATGCCGATGGGCCCGGCTCCAATCACCAGCACGTCGTCGCCGGGCCGGACCGCACAGCGCTCCGAACCGTTATACGCGCAGGACAGCGCTTCATTGACCGCCGCCTCCTCAAAGCTGACGGAATCTGCAAGCAGCGTAATGTTTCCGGCAGCCACGGCTCTGCCCGGCACCAACATATATTCGGCAAAACCTCCGTCAAGATGAATCCCGAGGGCCCGGTATCCGGCGCATAAATGGCTGTCTCCCCGCACGCATGGGCCGCAAACGCCGCAGCCGAAATTCGGCGCCACTGCAACGCGCTGCCCCTCCTTGTACGCGGTTACGTCCGCGCCTACCCGCGCAATCACGCCGCTGACCTCATGTCCCTGTACCAGCGGCGTTTCCGCCGTAATATTTTTTGCGCCGTACTGCAGCATGCGGACATCCGTACCGCAGATCGCCGCTGCTTTCACTGCAATCAGTATCTCATCCTTCTTTATTTCCGGAACCGGAATTTCTTCCGTCCGAATATCCTTGATCCCGTAAGTTCTTGCCGCCAGCATCCGAATCCCCTTTTCTGTTCTGAAATAATCTTATATGAATTTTTATTGAAACTTATAATGTAACAATCCGTTTTTCCCGTATGGACAGATTGCCTGCATTCACTACCTTCACCGCCATTTTACCGTCCCTGCCCGTCACCCGCGGCGTGCTGTCCTGTAAAATGCACTCTACAAAGGCCGTATCCTCCTCGAGGTACGCATCGCGGAACAGAAATGTCCAGCTGTGGACAAATTCCTGCCGCTGGAACTGATCCTTCGTACAGACCTTGAGGCCGCGGGCATTGGTTTTGCCAAGAAAAATGCAGCCTTCTGTTCCGAGGATCTCCACCCGGGCATCATATCCGTACCGAACGCCCTGCGCGCCGTCGATCATACCCTGCATGCGGTTTTCAAATTCTGCGCTCACAATTACATTATCATAAAAATCCGGATAGGCCTCCGCGGCATCCGGACAGCGGTAATTGCCGCCGACTGCGTAGATGGCATGGAATTCGCTTCCCGTCAACAAGCGCAGCGCATCGGCTGTTCACCTCGGCAAGCGGCCCGTTGCTCTTAGAAATATCGTACATCCACGGCTTCGGAATGCTGGGTCCCCTGGTATTGGAGCGTACCATGACGACATCCCCCACGGCGCCGTCATCAACCAACCTTTTTGCTTCTACAAAGCTCTCGTCAAACCGTCGCATGAAGGCTACCTGCAGCTTCACATGATGTTCCTCCGCCGCCCGCTCCATGGTCTCACATTCCTCCACAGTCATGGCCATAGGCTTTTCACATAAAATGTGCTTGCCGGCCCGCGCCGCTGCCACGGCAATTTCACAATGATATTTGGTAGGCGTTACAATGATGACCGCATCGACCCGGCTGTCATGAAGCGCATCTATGTAATCCGTGTAATAGGTGTCAACCTCCAGCTCCGCTGCCGCCGCTTCGGCGATCTCCCGCACCGGATCCACAATGGCCATCAGCCGTCCGTTCGGTACTGCCGCACGAAAATTACGTCCGTGGATCATGCCGGCCCGGCCCGCCCCGATCAATGCAATGCCGACCTTTTTACCTGTATTTTGTACCATTTTTCATACCCTCTTCTGTAGTTCTATTATTTACTATTGTTTTCTATTGTATATTATCATTTGATATTGTTTCTGTCAACAGGCGATTTCATAAAATGTGTGCCGCCGCAAATTCCAGTTGCCAATTCCTGTATGATATGGTTTAATAAGAAGGTCAAATTTTGTCGTATATAAGGGAGGAGTTTATCATGATCTGCAAAAACTGCGGGAACGAAAATGATGATTCTTATTTATTCTGCGCCTCATGCGGTTCTCCGCTGACCGTGCAGGCTTCGCAGCAGCACGTGCCGGAAGCGCCGGCAGAAACCGCGGAAACTGCTGCGGTAAAGGAAACGGCAGAAACGCCGGAAAGAGCAGAAACGGCAGAAACAGAGGAAAAGCAGAAGCCTGTGCCTGCTGCGGATTCCGCTCAGCCGCCGGCTTCTGCAGAAGG
>USLW01000389.1 GCA_900555605.1 uncultured Clostridium sp.
GGGCGCAGCCGGCGGGGCGGGATGCTGCCGAGCCGTCAGAGGAGCAGCCATGAGAGTGCGTAGAAATTTCGGGCAGCGAACCAGGGTGCTGGATACGGATGAAGCTGTCCGCAAATATTTTCTTGTGTTCGAAGGCGCGGAAACAGAGGTCCAGTATTTTACTGGCGTGAATCATTATCGGGCTTCCATCGGGATTCATCCGCTGGTGGAGCTTCGGCCGCTGCTCAGAAGCTATACGGAGCGGGGATGGAGCAATCCCAAAAAGATTTTGAACCGGCTGATGGAGTATGTGGATGAGAGCAGGACCGGAAAGATGTCAGTGGATTCCCTGGCTGCCAAGGTGGTGGACTGCCTGCTGGAGGACGGGGTTATTTCGGGAAAATGCGTGTATCAGGCAGATGATATCTACGAGATTCTGCTGACATATTTTGCGGAAACCTTCGGCCTCGGGCCGTGCGATTGTATCACGGATCAGGAGTGGGCGGCTGCAGAGGTGGCAAACTGTCTGGAAGCGGAAATCGGCATGACCAGAGCGGCGCGGCGGAATCTCTCGCAATATCTGAAAAATCAGAATATTACGTATGAGGAAGGCTTTGACAAAATCTGTCTGATTGTGGACCGGGACAAAGAGAGCTTTGTATCCCGGCCGGAAAATGATCAATTCGAGTATGTATATGAAACCTGTCTTGCGCGGGGGTATGGATTTTACCTGACCAATCCGTGCTTTGAATTCTGGCTGCTGATGCATTTTGATTCCGTACGGGAGCTGAATCCGCAGCTTCTCAGGGACAATCCCAAATCCGCCAAAAGGAGCTATACGGAGACAGAATTAAAAAAAAGACTGCCGGGATACAGAAAGAACAGCATCCGGTTTGAAATGCTGAAGGATAAAATCGATACCGCCATCCGGAACGAAACGTATTTCTGTGAAGAGGTACGGGGACTGAAGGATCGGATCGGTTCCAATATCGGTCTGCTGATGGCGGAGCTGAAGGGAAAATTCCATTGACGCTGAGGAAAGAAGCCGGTACAATAGCATAGAAAGCAGTTCTGCTGCAAATCGGATGGGAGGCTTGCGTTCCAGATGTATGTCTGCGCGCTGGTGGGCCCCAGCGGTACCGGAAAGAGTCATCGGGCGCTGTGGGTCGCAAAAGAACACAATATCGAATATATCATAGACGACGGCCTGCTGATCCGGGGCAATATAATTATTGCGGGAAAATCCGCAAAGCGGGAAAAAACAAGGGTGGGCTCGGTGAAAACGGCTGTTTTTACCAGCGACGATCATGCCTTTGAGGTTATGCAGGCGCTGAAGCAGCAAAATGTGCAGCGGCTTTTAATTTTAGGGACTTCGGATGGCATGGTGGAGAAAATTGCAAAGCGCCTCGGACTGGAAGGCGTCGACGAGACGGTTTATATCCACGATATTTCAAGCCAGTATGAAATACAGCAGGCGCTCAATACGAGAAGAAGCGAAGGAAAGCATGTGATACCGGTTCCGACCATGGAGCTGAAAAAGGACTTTTCCGGATTCATGCTGGACCCGCTCAGCATTTTACAGCGCAAGGGACTGGGCAGCTACGAAACCATCGGAGAAAAATCCGTAGTGCGCCCGACCTTCAGCTACCTCGGCAGATATACCATATCGGATTATACGATCTATCAGCTGGTGGAGCATGTAATCGGGGACTGCGACGGTGTGTCGCGTATTACACGGTTCCGGGCGGAGAATGCCGAAAGCGGGATCCGGATCGAGATCGATTTGGTGCTTTATTACGGATTCCGGATTCCGGAGCTGTTTAAGAATCTGAAATATATGATTACAAAAGAGGTGGAAACCTGGACCTCATTGAATATTACTTCTATTGTGCTCACTGCGAAGAGCCTGATATTGAAGGAAGAAGCGCCTGCCGGCAGCTCGGCTGCAGGTCCTAACCGCAATGCGCGCTGAGCAGATATGATTCGGAAAGGAAGTTTAGAGATATGAAAGAAACAATTTATACAATTCCTGTGACAGAAGCATTCGAGACGCCCTGCGAATGTCCGCTTTGCATACTGGAAAGCCGTTTTGAAAAAGAGTGCGTGGACTACTTTTTGGGACCGTCCCTGATGGAGCCGGAAAACCGGATAGAAACCAATCAAAGCGGATTCTGCGGCCGGCATTTTACGCAGATGTACAATACGCAGACAAATCGTCTGGGCCTCGGTTTGATCCTTCATACATACATGACGGAACAAAACAAGCAAATGCAGAAGATATCGGCGGCAGCCGGCCC
>USLW01000390.1 GCA_900555605.1 uncultured Clostridium sp.
GGGGCTCCGCCGATCCGGCAAATGTGCGGTTTATCGGGGACTCCATGGGCGATATGGTCGTTACATACGAGGACGGGACAAAGGAAAAGATTCCCTTGATCTTTGGCTACACGATGTGGTATTACCAGACTTGGCAGGAAGCTTCCATGCCCTTCCGAACAGCGCATGCGGATCCGGAGCTGACGGAGCTGCTGAAGTCTTCCCTGCATCTGCTTGGTGCGTTTGAAGGCAGCGATACCTGTGTGTTCCGGTTGAAAGTGCAGGAAAAGCCGATTCAGGACATACAGATTGAGGACAACCGGGAGAAGGAGGGAACGCCGGTCTTTACCGGGGCATTTATGGTCAGCGGCAGCGTCGGGGAGCTTTCGGAGGGAACCTTACGCTTTCATGCGCAGGACCCCTTCTTTGACAGCCACACCATAGACAGCGACAGCTTATATCCGGATTCAGTGAAAGAGGCACTTCAAAAAATCAGCTACGCATTAATCACTTATGAGTCAGATTACCAAGATGCGCCGGATTTTGCGTACCCCGCCGGGTATACCGGAAGCCGCGTACATTTTACCGGCTCTCCGATTGCTGAAATTGCCAGCGGCGTAGTTTATCATAACTTAATGAATCTGATGAACCGTACCGATGCGGACGGCTTTATGCATACCTCCTACAAGGATGCGCCTTCGTGGCGGTATGACGGCTTCGGCTTTTGGGTGCCTGCGGCGAATTCTTATTATGACTCTTTTTACGCAAGAGACGGCGCCCGGGGAATCATGTCCTTAAATACATACGGCCTCGTTTCAAAGGCGCGGGACAGCGTGATGAACGCCAACAAATGGATGATGTATTTTCCGGAAAACAATATGACCTTTATGGGAGAAAACGTACCGGGACATTATACGGTTATTGTGAACAAGCCTTTGATTTACTCTACGGTCCTGGTTCCGGATGCAAATTGGCCCACTCGTTATACGAAGGAGAAATTCGGCGATGATTATCAGAACTTAGGAAACCAGGAGACAGACGGACACGGTCTCATGATGCTGGCCAATTACAACGTTTGGAAAAGCCATGGCGGCGGGGCTCAGTGGGTAAATGACAACTGGCGCTATATCAATGAAGCCGCAGAATGGATTTTGTGGTGCTTTGATCATCCGGAGCTGTCCTTTGCCTCCAACGGTTTGCTGTACGCGGAGTCAGAGGCCGGAATGATGGAATTTACGCTGTATTGTAATGTCGCCTGCTGCTTAGGCATGTACGGTTATGGCGAAATGGCGGAGACTGCAGGAAAAACAGCGGAGGCTGCCGCGTGGAAGGAATGTGCGGACATGATGAAGGCGGGAATTGATAAACGCTTCCGCAGAGGCGAAGGCAATCGCTGGTCTGTTTCCGGCTTCGGCTTCTACCATGATCCGGTGGTAACGATGATGTCGGATTTCTTTGGTTATGATCTGGGTGAAATGTTCCCGGAATGGGTAGCGGCTTCCCGCAACACATATGCTGCTGATATCGAACCGATTGCTGGATTCGGTTATTTCGGCGCAACCGGGATCGGATATAATCACTCTATGATTACACAGAACGCGCTGCTTCTGGATCAAATGCACGATGCCACCAAGCTGGTGGAGAATCTCAGTAAGCTCAGTTATGCGCCGAGACTGCCGGAGCCGTATCTGATTCCGGAAGGATTGTCAGTGGATGTGCAAAAAGGAGTACTGCGCAGACAGGGAGACCTCGGCAACCTGGTGCAGCTGGCGGAAGCGATGAAATGCTATCTGATTACTGCAGGAATCTCACCCCTTCGGGACAATACGCTGAAAATTATGCCGAGACTGCCGGAAGGCTGGAATTTGGAGCTTACGGATTTTTCCGTACAGAACGGCGGGATGAAGGTCTGTGTAAAGACTGCGTATCCGAAAAACGGCAGGCAGTCCGCGACGGTTACTGCAGAGGGGGCTGCTGCTGCGGTGCAGCTCCGCTTCCGCTTCGGACCCTTCCCGCTGGATCTGGAAAAGGCAGAGGTCTGTCTGAACGGAAAAACGCAGACCGCCGCATTGTTCGTCTCCGGGGACAGCAGGTGGGCCTGGGTGTCCGGCGCGGCAGCGGCAGAAGCCTAAGGCTGCTTCTTGATTGTGAATACGAATTTAAAAATACAATGAAAATACCGGGAGGGTACGATATGAAAAAAGAGTATGGTTTATTTGCAGTTCTTTTTATCACTGTGATTCTGGTCTTCTGCGGCTGTACTGACAGTGGCTCCGGGAAAGCAG
>USLW01000391.1 GCA_900555605.1 uncultured Clostridium sp.
AAGCACATAATAACTGTTATGTGGTATATAGCAAATAAACGAATATAGATTATAGACGATTTATTGTAGTATATTTTACGGCAAAAATCAATAGTACAGAATTGAATTGCCAGGGCAATCGCATGAACCTCACTTGCCAAAGTAAATGCAATTGTAACGAATGGAAAGGGCTGCATGCAGTTGTACAATATATGTCTGCTATGCTTTCCCCTGGGAAGCGGCGTTTAGTCTTTCAAACCAGACAATTTCCTATATAATCCTCCTTGCGTGCCTTGACGCGCTTAGCCTGATTTTTATACCGGCAAACTATCGATTTAAGGAGGGCTTAGCGTGAAAAATAAAATTTTTCACGCGGAAATTGCGAAAGGATGGAGATTATTATTGTAAAAAATAAACATTTAACAGCTACGGAACGTCAGAAAATTGAATTTATGCTAAAACAGGGTTGTTCACTGAAAGAAATCGCTCATACCTTAGACAAAAATCTGTCCACTATATCTCGTGAAATAAGAAAGCGTGCAGTGGTAAGCGAAAAATTCGCCGTTCACTATCCGGCTAACTATAGATTCTCTCGGCAGCTATCGCCGGAATTGCCCTCTACGGTATAGACTGTTCCGTAAAGAACGGCACTCCACATACTGCGGTTTTCATCGGCAAGCAGTTCGGCAAGCCATCAATTGATTCGCACGGACTGTTTATTCATGGAAGCGGATCGTTACCAACAAGCGTTGCTTCTCCTCTTTCCTGGATCAGCTTCACGCCTTTGTTATCGGCAACCTGCGTCAGATCGCATAATACTTTAAGGAACAGTCTCGTTTCCGCCGTTTCCTTATGGGAAGAACGCGAATAGGTTTCTGACGCGATCACGAAAGAAGCGCATACATCGCTGCTGTTCAGGCAGTTTCGCATGCGCTTCTTAGCTTATGAAAGAATCCTGAATTTTACCGGATTCCGCCGTTACGATTTCTTCTTTTTCACAATCACGATTACCACCACGGCAATCACCGCAGCCGCAGCGACTACGCCGGCAATAATCCAAGCAATCATCGTTCCGTCGCCGCTTTCATCCTCTGACTTCTCAACTGAGCTGCCAGGGACCTTTGTCGCCGGTGCAGTTGTTTCGGGCGCTTCTGTTGCCGGCGCCTCAGTTGTATCCGGTGTTTCAGTCGGCTCAGGCGGCTCGGTCTTCTTCGGCTCCGACTCAAGTCCATCCGGATATTCCGTATAGACAGCCTTTGTAACATTCCAGCTTGCCCAAGCAGAGCCTAATCCAACATAACCCTCATGATAATCCGTAAAATCAGCTGTGCCGACCTGTTCCCCATTCACATAGTAATTAATTTCTTCAAAAGAAGCGAGATATTCGATCTTGATGCTCAAATGCGTGGCCTCTGCAACCTCTTCGGGAATCTCAAACTGTTGATTATCAAATTGGTAAGTAGGTACCGTGTTTACGGGAAAAATAGTAAACGAAGAATGTAAATCATCCGGATATACGCCATTTGCATATTCCTCCGGGCTGGGCATTCCCAGGTAAAAGCACAGTTGGATCCACCCTTCCTTCCGTGCAGTCTCCGCTTCGGCATAACTTAAAATATCAATCTCATATTCTACCGTAAAGGATACGCTTCCATCTGTAATCCGGTCGGAATACGCATAAACACGTTCATACGTCTCTCCTACCCGCAGTCCGGATTCGCTGACTTCAAAATTAGATGCAATCGAACTTTTCGGCGTCCACTGCATGTTTGTTTCAAACGCCGCGGCACCAGGCTCTGTCCCGGGTGCAGTTTCCGTTCCGGGCGCGGGTTCCTCCACTGCCCAAACAGATAAGCAGGACATTACAAGCACAAAAAGCACTACCGCAGCAGCAATACATTTTTTCATACTGATCTTCTCCTTTCAATATCGAAAATTATTTACAATACATTTACATTCGTATTATAATTCGATTTAGCTGTAATATATTATCAATATTTTATAATATATTTTGTTTCGCCGATGATCCGGTGTTAAAATACGGGCCGTACGCCGTACTTTGTAAAGGCGGCGTTTTGCAATTCGCTGATCAGCTTATTTATATAATTTCCCGCTTAATAGATTTGTAAAATGGTATATATTAGACAAAAATCCGGCCGCACCGCAGCTTATTGCAGGACGCCGTATAGAAATTTGATAAAAATCGTATCACGTATCACGGCCGGCAGGAGATCAGCTGCGCAACCTGATTGGCAGCCGC
>USLW01000392.1 GCA_900555605.1 uncultured Clostridium sp.
CGCTGCAGAAGACGCGCCCGGCAGCGCCGCTCATACCCCCGCCGCGCCGCCTTCAAAAACCCTTCTGCCCACGGATGCGCCAACGCAGGCGCCTGCAGAAAGCCCTTCTGAAATACCGGCGCCGGTTTTAACGCCGAAGCCGGCTCCTGAGATCACGGTAGATGGGCAGGGACTTACATATGTCAACGGGATCCTGATTATAAATAAGACCTATTCACTGCCGCGTTCCTATCATCCCGGAACGGATTCCGCCGCCCTGCGCGCCTTTGAGGCCATGCGGGAAGCAGCGGCACAGGAAGGAATTTCACTGGAGATTGTATCCGGGTTCCGTTCCTATTCTACACAAGAATACCTGTATTACAGCTATGTGGAGCAAGACGGCGTTATGAAAGCAGATACCTACTCTGCCAGGCCGGGCCACTCCGAGCATCAGACCGGTCTGGCATTTGATATTAACGATGCTTCCGATGCCTTCGTCGGCACGCCGGAAGCCCTCTGGCTGGCAGCCCACTGCTGCGAATACGGATTCATCGTCCGTTATCCGGAAGGGAAGCAGGCGCTTACCGGATTCAAATATGAGCCATGGCATATCCGTTATTTAGGCATCCCGCTGGCCGAGGAGGTCACGGAAAGCGGACTGTGTCTGGAAGAATTTTTAAATATCACGTCCTGTTATTCTGAGCAGCCCGTCTGAGGCCGCCCCTTGAGTTTCCGCCGCTTTGCGCCTTTTCCCAAAGTCCGCCAAAATAAGCAAGCAGCTGGCCGGAAATTAAATTCTTGTAAAATACCGCAGGGTTAAATCAGATATCAAAATGGTTTTTGGCAGAAGCCACCATTTTATGAAGTGCATACAGATATTCATTGATATATGAACTGGCGGCTCCGTAATAAGCAGCCGTAAATTCCTGCCGGTACTTTTTCAGGTCCGGATCCGGCTCCCGGATCTTATAGGCACTTTGCCAGAACAGCTGTTAATGGTATGCGCACCTCCGGCTCTGTACCGGAGCCGGAGGATGACATATTCGTTACACCCTGGAGAAATAGTGGCAGCGGCCAGAAAAAGCAAGGGAATCATCGGGATTATTTTATGATAAAGATGTTTTCATAAATTTGGGGTTGACGTGCCTATAAATTGTGGTAAAATATAAAGGCTCAACCTGTTGTATGGAGAAGTACCCAAGCAGGTCGAAGGGGACGGTTTGCTAAACCGTTAGGTCGGGTTACCGGCGCCGGGGTTCGAATCCCCGCTTCTCCGCCAAAATTTATTCAAAGACTCCGATTTTATCGGAGTCTTTGGCATCTTAAGAGATAAAAATACATTCTTTTTTGATATTTTTGTTCTTTTCATGCCGACAATAAGCGGTAAGAAATTTCAGGGGGTCTTTTTACCCTTGAAGTTTAGAAGGAGCTGTATTCCAAATAATACTTCTGCTGCGATAACTTCATAGGATGCGGCAGCCACGTCTCACATCATATAGGGCGCGTCTTCTTGAAGCCGATTTGAATTTACAATCTATATAAGGCACTGTTTGTAAAATTGCAGACATATTCATTTTATCATAAGAGGCAGGCCGTCAAGGCGGAACAAATTCCCTCACGCAGGTCACAAATACAGTATATAAAATATAATATGAAATAGGAGGTGTAGCGTGAAAAACAAGATTTTTCACGCGGAGATTTGTTCTTTCCGGTTCAAATAACCGGGATTTCGGCAAAGCCGGAACCGACCAAATTTCAAAATTGCGAAAGGATGGAAAGGATTATGAACAGGCAAGACGGTCTATGCAACACAGTACGGAACTATCTCTGTACATTTTATTGTATTTTGGAAGAGATGATCAGCGGGATGACGGAGGCAGTGCTTTCGGACAGTATTTCACACAATTTTATTGTACAAATGATCCCGCATCATCAAGGCGCTATCGAGATGTCAAAAAATATTCTAAAATATACGACAAACATATCTCTGCAGAATATTGCGGCGCAAATTATAACAGAACAGACAAAAAGTATTGAAAATATGCAGAAAATCCTTTGTACCTGCGGCAGGCAGGCGGACGCGGGGCAGGATTTGAGCGTATATCAGCGCAGAATGGATCAAATTATGCATATCATGTTTTCCGATATGCGCTGCACCTATACTTCAAATCGTGTAGATTGCAATTTTATGCGGGAAATGATTCCTCATCACTGGGGAGCAATCGAAATGTCACAAAACACCCTGCAACATGATATC
>USLW01000393.1 GCA_900555605.1 uncultured Clostridium sp.
AAATCGGCGGCGGCAGCATTCGGATTCATGACAGCGTGCTGCAGACGAAAATGTTCCGCGCGTTGGGATTTACGGAGGAATCTGCCCGGGAACGGTTCGGATTCCTTCTGGATGCGTTCCGGTACGGCACGCCCCCGCACGGCGGTATGGCCTACGGATTGGACCGGCTGGTTATGCTGATGGCAGGTACGGATAATATCCGAGATGTGATTGCATTTCCGAAAGTGCAGAATACGGCATGCCTGATGAGCGGCGCGCCGGATTATGTAGAAGAAAAGCAGCTTAAAGAGCTTGCAATCAGAAATATAGAAGAATGAAGTGTGATATATGACAGATTTGTTGCGGATTGGACTGGATGTGGGTTCAACCACGGTTAAAATTGTAGTATTAGATGAAGAAGGCCGAATTCTGTATAATCGATACCAGCGTCACTATTCGGATATCCGGAGATCGATATACGAAGTATTAAATGCTGCGCTGGAGCATTACCGCGGCAGAGAGGCGGCGGTAATGATTACCGGATCCGGTGGCATGCTGGTTTCCGAATGGCTTGACCTGCCTTTTGTACAGGAGGTAGTTGCATCGACGGAAGCCGTAAGACAGCTGTTTCCTCAGACCTCGGTTGCCATCGAATTGGGCGGCGAGGATGCAAAAATTACCTTTTTTGAAAACCCGGTGGAGCAGCGAATGAACGGAACGTGTGCCGGCGGTACGGGAGCGTTTATCGACCAGATGGCAATTTTACTGAAAACAGATGCCATGGGCCTGAATGAGCTGGCGAAAAAGCATACCACAATCTATCCCATTGCCGCGCGCTGCGGCGTATTTGCCAAAACGGATATTCAGCCCCTGCTTAACGAGGGCGCCGCGAAAGAAGATATTGCGGCGTCTGTATTTCAATCTGTGGTAAATCAGACCATCAGCGGTTTAGCCTGCGGCAGAAAAATTCAGGGAAACGTGGCGTTCTTAGGCGGTCCTTTGAATTATCTTTCCGAACTACGGAGCCGTTTTATTGAGACCTTGCATTTGACGCCGGAACAGGTGGTCTTCCCGAACCATTCTCATTTATTTGTGGCGCTCGGCGCAGCGTTTGTATCGCAGCAGGAAGTTGCCGCGCAGCAGCGCAGAAATGGAAAAGCAGCCGTTGTTTCTGTGGAGTCCATCATAGAGAAGCTGCCGAATGTGCTGCATGTTGTTGCAGATGAGATCGGCCGTCTGCGGCCGCTGTTTGAATCGCCGGAGGAACTGTCTGCATTCCGTCAGCGGCACGAACGAGCAAAGGCGCCGAAGGGGGATCTGCGTACATATTCCGGAGACTGCTATCTCGGCATTGATGCCGGTTCTACGACGACAAAGGCGGTTATTATCGGCGGGGATAATGAAATCTTGTATTCCTGGTACGGCAGTAATTTCGGAAGTCCGTTTCATTCCGCAATTAAAATTTTAAAGGATATCTATACTATGCTGCCGGAGAATGCCCGGATTGTCCGGTCTGCTGTGACAGGCTATGGGGAAGGGCTGATCAAATCCGCTTTGGGGGTGGATTACGGTGAGATTGAAACGATTGCGCATTATAAGGCGGCGGAACAGTTTCTGCCGGGCGTAGAATTTATTTTAGATATCGGCGGACAGGACATGAAGTGTCTGAAGGTAAAGGAGGGCGTGATCCAGAGCATTATGCTGAACGAAGCATGCTCTTCGGGCTGCGGCTCATTTATCGAGGCGTTTGCAACTTCCTTGAGTTTGGATGTCACCACCTTCGCAAAAGAAGCCCTGACAGCAAAAAAACCTGTGGATCTGGGGTCAAGATGTACGGTTTTTATGAATTCCCGCGTTAAGCAGGCACAAAAGGAGGGGGCAAGCGTAGCGGATATTTCTGCGGGCTTGTCTTATTCCGTAATTAAAAATGCACTGACAAAGGTGATTAAAATTAAGTCCCCGGAAGAGCTGGGCCAAAAAATTATCGTACAAGGCGGAACCTTCTACAATGATGCCATTCTGCGGTGCTTTGAAATCATATCCGGCAGGGAAGCCGTGCGGCCGGATATCGCCGGATTAATGGGGGCTTACGGCTGCGCGCTGATTGCGAAGGAGCAGTATGCGGAGGCGCCAAACTGCCCGACAACACTGCTGACGCCGGAGGCTGCCCAGACGATCCGGGCGGAAACAAAAAAGGTGCGCTGCGGAAAATGTACGAATCATTGTCTGCTGACGATCAACCAATTTTCCAATGGC
>USLW01000394.1 GCA_900555605.1 uncultured Clostridium sp.
CAGCAGCCGCTTCCGGGAGGCCAAACGTTATATCCGTTATTTTGTCCTGATCACAATGGGTCTGCAGCTTTTTACAAATTTGGCGGCATATTTGGCGTCTGATCAGATTCTCGCATTGTTTCATCTTGGAGAGAAAACAAAGGGCATTGCCTCTGAACTGATTCTGACGATGCTGTTTGCCGTTCCGCTGCTTTGGCCGGCTGCCTTTACAACACCGGCGGGATTGCGGGCTGCCGGTGACGTTAAATTTACAATGGTGGTTTCCATTGCTACCATGTGGCTGTTCCGCGTGGCTATCGGTTATTTGCTGTGCGTTGTACTCAGATACGGTGTAATCGGCGTGTGGATTGGAATGTATGCGGATTGGCTTGCACGGGCAGTTATTTATCTGATCAGACTCCGGCATAAAAGTTTTTTCTCTTTGGTGGAGACGCCGCAATCCTCCGGCACGTAACAGGGCACGGAGCGCTTTCCCACAGCGTTTGGCCGCGATGCGGCACAGGACGATTTGTGCTTTCCGCACGTATTTTAATTTCGAAATAAATCTGACTGCAATGGTAATATTTCACCTCCCGTTTCAATATACATTATTGTAAACAAACACTTATACATTTTTCTAAGGGAGGTTTTTGGATTGGACAGATATGATATATATCAGCAAATAGCCGAACGAACCAAAGGCGATATTTACATAGGCGTTGTGGGGCCGGTCAGAACTGGAAAGTCCACATTTATCAAGCGGTTTATGGATTTGCTGGTCATTCCGAATATCAGTGACCATTTTGAGCGGGACAGAGCGATTGACGAATTGCCGCAGAGCGCTTCCGGAAAAACCATCATGACGACGGAACCGAAATTTATTCCGAATGAAGCCGCGCATATTGTGATCGGAGACCATATTCAGCTGAAGGTCAGACTGGTTGACTGCGTAGGATATTTGGTTGAGGGTGCCCTCGGTCATTTGGAAAATGATATGCCGCGGATGGTCGATACGCCTTGGTTTGATGAAAAAATCCCCTTTGGAGAAGCGGCTGAAATCGGAACAAAAAAGGTGATCAATGAGCACTCCACCATTGGGCTTGTTGTGACGACAGACGGAACGGTAACAGATATCAATCGGGAGGAATATATCAGCGCCGAGGAGCAGGTGGTAAAGGAAATGCAGATGACAGGCAAGCCTTTTGCAATCCTGCTGAACTGTGTGGACCCCACATCAGAGGAAACCCAGCTTCTGAGGGCGGAAATGGAAGAAAAATACGGAGTTCCGGTACTTCCCATCAACTGCAGCACCATGACCCAGGAGGATATTCATACGGTTATGCGGACCATCCTCTATGAATTTCCGATCTGCGAGATCGGAATCAATATTCCGCAGTGGATGGAAAGCCTTGAATATGATGAATCACTGAAAATCTCTCTGTTGAGTGCAATTCGGGAGGCTTTTGCAGAGGCGGATAAGGTCCGGCATATTGAGGCTTGTACGGATCTACTGGGCAGTTATGGGTTTGTGAAAAAAGCGAGAATCGCCGAGGTAGATGCCGGCCGGGGAAGCGCGCTGGTAGAGCTGATGATGCCGGATGAACTATTTTATAAGATCCTATCAGACCGTTCCGGCCTGGATATAACGGATGATAAAGCGCTGGTTGCCATGATTCGGGATCTGGGCAGAATCAAACGGGAACATGAACGGATTGAGTACGCGCTGCGGGAGGTTGAATTAAAGGGGTACGGCATTGTAATGCCGACAATAGAAGAAATGCGTCTCGATGAGCCTGAAATCGTACGGCAGGGCAATCGGTTCGGTGTCAAGCTCCGGGCAGAAGCACCGTCTATCCACATGATTAAAGCGAATATCGAAACGGAGATCGCACCCTTTGTCGGTACGGAAAAACAATCGGAGGAGCTTGTCAATTATATCCTGAGCGAATTTGAAAATGAACCGCAGTCCATCTGGACCTCCAATCTGTTCGGCAAACCGTTAAATGAACTGATGAGCGAGGGACTGCAGAGCAAATTGAACCGTATTCCGGATGAAGAGCGTGTTAAGCTGCAGGAAACCATAGAACGTGTAATCAACGAGGGCAGCGGCGGATTGATTTGTATTATTTTGTAAAGAATAAGTCGAAATCAGGATTTCGACTTGCTAAGACAGAGGAATAAACAGACGAGTTCCATCAGCTTAAAAGCCTTGAAACTCGCTGTTTTCCTCGTCGGAAGTGAATTCCGACTGCG
>USLW01000395.1 GCA_900555605.1 uncultured Clostridium sp.
GAGGCGGGCGGCATTTTCCGGCAGCTCGACGAAGCGCGGAGCGAGATGACTTATAATCGGAAGGACTGCTGTAACCGCAAGGGCTTTTATGTCTTGAACCGACCGGAAAATATGCTGCTCGATTTCTGAGGCCCGCCGGATTCAGCGGGCTGCAAATACCTCAATTTCGGAAAGCTGCATCAGATAGCCCTGGGCAGAAGCCACATAAGCATCGCTGAGCTTTTTAGAAAGAATCCGTACATATTTTGCTGTTACCGGATCAAAATCAAAAATACGCGCTTCCAGGGCGCCGCTGTCATTGGTGCGGGAGGCGACGGCGGTCCAGTTTACACCGTCTGCTGAAATCTGAATTTCATAGTCCGACGGAAAATATGCGCCGCTTTTCCGAGGATAGACCGCGATCCGGTCGATTTCATAAAGATTTCCCAAATTAACGCCTCCGAAGACCTCTTGTGTGACCTCTTTCACGCTGTTGGACATCCAGCCGTTTGTACCGTCCTCTTCCGTCTGCATTTTGGAACCGTCTGTCAGATATGCAAGCCCCCATTTATCCACCGTGCTCTCATGGTGCGAGCCGCTTGCAAAGCAGGATTTTCCGAGGGCAACATTTTCACCAGGCACAGGAGATGGCTGCTTATAGGAGGTGGTCTCCGCCGTATAGCTGCCTCCGTCGTGATACAGCTTAATTTCCGCCAGTTCAAAGCCCAGTCCGTTCTTGCTTTCAAAAACAAGCCGTACATACTGCGCCGTTGTTTCTGCCAGCGGATAGGACGGTACGGTCTCCGCAGGCTGCGCAATTGCCTCCACAGCTTCAAGCAGCTGCCAGTCTTTCCCATCCTGAGAGGCATACAGCTGAAACTGACTCGGAAATGCGCTGCCGCAGAGCACGCCTCTGCCGGCGGGATATAACGTAAGACGGTTAAAGGAAACCGGCTGTGCAAACGCAAACTCCAGCCATTTTTCGCCGTCGGTGCTTACGCGCCATCCGTTGGAAGCCGCTGTGGATTTTAAGATCCCGTCAAAGGCCCGGGAGATAAACCAGCCGTTTCCGCTCAGGGAATCGTTTGCCGAAATTCTGGCATACGGGAGCAGGTTCTCGCCGGCCGGAATTTCCGTGTTGGTTTCACCGTCTGTTTTTTCCACTGCAGGGCCCTCTATTTTATAAAGCATATAGTCGCCGGGGGCAAGTGTGACAGAAAGAAATTTTCCGTCAAAATCCGTATCATTCAGCTTCCCGGCTGTTTCTTTATCAAGGGCCTTTACGGAATGCAGCCCGCTGATTTGAAAATGCATTTCCTGCGGGTTTACCATATCTTTATTTACAATCATCAGATAAGCGCTGCCATCTGCTTGATGAACAAACCGGGTAATCATGGCGTATTCGTCGGCCCTCGGCTGCAGGAAGAAATCCTGCGGCAGTTTTTCGTATATAATGGTGGAAGAACGGCTGCCGGTATGATAGACCTCCGCAGCGTCGAGCTTTGCCAGCGTACTGCCGACAGTATGGATCTCCTTATGCATTTTTGAGACGACATCGTACATTTCCGTGGGTTTGCCGTCTTTCCCGATGATCGCATCCGTATAGTCGTCATATGTAGCCTCCGGATCGCCGTAATCCGGTACAAACCAGGACCAGTACTTGATCCACTTAAAGCCATACGCGAGGGCAGAGGAGGCGTGATACCGCAGCGTACCTTCGTCCGGCCGCCTGTAGGAGTTGCCGAATCCGCCTACGGCCTGCAGATAAAACGCCGTGGGGACGCCGTGCTTCAAACCTGCTTTGCGGATGACCTCAAAGTTTCCGAATAAATCCATCTCTGAAACCGCTCCCTTACCGTTTGGAAACGGATAATTATCAAAGGATAGATAAGAAGCGCTGCCGCCGAGCAGCGTCAGGTAATCGTCAACTCTTCCGCTGAATTCTTCATAGCTGCCGTATGCAAGACCCGGCAGAAAATTGATATCCGCAATTTTAGAACTGTCAAGACTTTTTATGAAGCGTTCGATGCGGACAAAGGGGATGGCATCATACGGCTCGTCTACAATATGATAACCGCCCAAAGCTTCATGGTCCCGGAACTCAGAAAGAAGACTTTCGATTTCTTCTTCCGAATACTGCAGAATTCCCGAGGCCATAACATTGGAATGCACCAGGACCTGCAGCATTTTATCCGCCCGTTTTGTTTCAGCCGCTACCTGCAGCATATGACGGCTCGTATCGAATGT
>USLW01000396.1 GCA_900555605.1 uncultured Clostridium sp.
ACACCGCGCCTGCCTATAGAAATGGCCTCTCCCATGGCAATCTTCCGTAAAAAGTCAATTCCGCCCAGAACCCCGCAGAGGTCTTCTCCGGGAATCCGCATTTTGCTGCTGGTCCATGCGCCGATTGCCACAATCACCGCATCATATTCTTTTTTCAGATCGCTGAGCTGAATCCCGTTTTCACCGCCGATCCTGCTGCTGGGCCGCATTTCGATTCCCATAGACCGAAGCAGCGTGATCTCCGCGTCTAAAACCGATTTTGGAAGCCGGTATTCCGGAATTCCATAACGCAGCATGCCTCCCATCTCCGGCATGGCATCAAATACGGTCACCGCGTGACCCTTTCTGCGTAAAATGCTGGCAGCAGTCAGTCCTCCCGGCCCGCCGCCGATCACCGCAACGCACTTTCCGGTATCCTCCGCCACAGCGGGCCGGTATGCCTCCGTTCCCTTTTTCAGGTTGATATCCGCGGCATATCGTTTCAAAAAGGCGATAGAAATCGGTTCCTCGATGGCTGTACGGCGGCAGGCGGTTTCACACGGATGGGGACATACACGGCCGATGGAAGCAGGCAGCGGAATTTTATCCATAATCAGCTTCAGCGCTTCCTCCTCTCTGCCGTTTGCGATCAATCCCACATATCCTTGGCAATCTGTCTGTGCAGGACACGCCAGCATACACGGTGGGCGGCAGTCTCCGGTATGATCCGTCATTAAAAGCTCCAAGGCAACCTTACGCGCCTGTACGACACGCGGGGTTTCTGTCTGAAACGAAGCCCCTTCCATCTGGGGCGTGATCTCTGTTGCGCAGGAGCGCAGGAGCTTACCGCCATTTTGCCCTTCTACAACACAAATGCCGCAGGCGCCGTATGCTTTGGCCTTTTCACTGTGGCAAAGCGTCGGTATTTCGATTCCATATCTGCGGGCAGCGTGCAGGAGCGTTTCCCCTGCCTCAGCAGCAATCTCGATTCCGTTTATTTTCAAATTTACTTTCATTGCAAATGATCATCCTTTCCGAATGTGGCGCTGACAGGTCCAATATGATTTTAATCCCATTCCGATTGCAGCCGCATAATGTGTAAAGTCTGTTAGATTGCTCCGAATTTGCAGCTTTCTTTACATTTTCCGCATTTAATGCATTTTTCCCGGTCAATGACATGGGGACTCTTCACCGTTCCGGTAATCGCGCCTACCGGACACTGCTTGGCACAAAGCGTACATCCGCGGCATTTTTCCGGATCAATCCGATAAGTAACCAGACTCCGGCATTGTCCCGCGGGACATTTCTTATCATAGATGTGCGCTTCATATTCCTCTCTGAAGTAGCGAATCGTCGTCAGGACCGGGTTCGGCGCAGTCTGTCCCAGTCCGCATAATGCGCCGTCTTTGATTGCGGCACACAGCTCCTCAAGCCTTTCTATATCCCCGTCACGGCCTTCTCCCGCCACAATCCGGTTGAGAATTTCCAGCATTCGTTTTGTGCCCAAACGGCAGTGCACACATTTTCCGCAGGACTCCTTTGCTGTAAAGTCCAGGAAAAAGCGCGCCATATCCACCATACAGGTGGTTTCGTCCATGACCACCATGCCGCCTGACCCCATAATCGCACCGGTAGCGGAAAGCTTTTTATAGTCGATAACCGTATCCAGCAGAGATTCCGGAATGCATCCGCCGGAGGGGCCCCCCATTTGAACTGCTTTAAATTTTCTGCCGTTCCGAATTCCGCCGCCGATTCCGAAAATAACGTCCCGCAGCGTCTTTCCCATGGGAATTTCAACAAGCCCGCCCTTTTTGATCTTTCCGGTCAGGGCGAACACCTTCGTTCCCTTGCTGTCTTCCGTGCCCATTGCCGCAAAGGCGGCGCCGCCGTGCTGAAGAATCCAGGGAACATTCGCAAAAGTTTCGACATTATTAATATTAGAAGGCTTCTGCCAATAGCCTTTCTGGGCAGGAAAAGGCGGTTTGAGCCGCGGCATACCGCGCTGCCCCTCCAGCGATTCGATTAAAGCCGTCTCCTCTCCGCACACAAATGCGCCGGCGCCTGCCTTAATCCGGAATCTACACGTAAAATCACTGCCGCAGATATGTTCGCCGATATAACCGGCCTGCTCAGCCTGCTCAATTGCTTTTCGAAGCCGTACGATTGCCAGCGGATATTCTGCACGCACATAAACCACGGCTTCCTGTGCACCGATCGTATACGCGCCAATCAGCATGCCCTCAA
>USLW01000397.1 GCA_900555605.1 uncultured Clostridium sp.
CATAGCTCAATTTGCACAGAGACTCCATCAGCTTTGAGGCGTCCTGCATTTGATCAAGCAGCAGCGCGTTCTGCGTAATCATGGAATGATCGTAGCCGATTCCCCCCGCGCCGTAAAATCCGTGTTCTGCGGCATAACGGATATCCGCCGGATAAGTCGCCCGGGAACGGGACACCCATTCCGCCGGCATGTCAGCCGTATCATAACCGTAAAAATCAGACAGCATAGCCGGCACCGGATCATGAATAAAACCGCAGTGTTTCATATCCCACCCATCCTCTTTTATGAGGCGTCCTTCAATCCCGGTCCGTAAATACGCCGCACATGCGCGCCATGCTTCCGCCGCCTCTGAATTTCCTGCCGTTTCCGCCATTTCCGCGTATCCCAGCAAGCCGAGATAACACGGCACATTGGCGTACAGCGTCCAATCGTTCGCCTCTGTTTCGCCGTAAAGCAGTCCGTCCTCTGCAAAGGAAAGCTCCGGATGGGCAAAGCACCAAAGAATCCACTCCGCGGCCTCATTGATACAGCGCCAATTTTCCTTCACCCAATCCGCCTGCCGACCGATATTGCACCAGACCGTGTAATTGGCCAGCATCATCAAGCCGTGGCCATCCGTCTCCTGGTTTCCTAAATTCTGATAGTCGCTGCCGAATCGCTCCGCGGTGTAGCGCGTAGGCCAATTGGCATGCGGAGCCAGAATGGTGGAATAAATCAGCGGCTTATTGGGAATGACGCTGAAATGGCCCGGAACCGGCACGCCCTTTAAAGTTAGCCCTTGCTCCGGGTAATACATCAGCCAGCGATTGCCGAAGCGACAGGCTCGTTCTGCCTCGTCCCTATAACCGAAGCTGTTCAGCGACATGATTGCCCTGGCTCCGTCCCGGGAATAGAAGGAATCCGTATAAGAATTGGCATGGGGCACGTACGGGCCGAAGCCGTCGTACCGCCAGGACGGCGCATTCTGATAGGACGTATGGATAAAACCGTCTGCATCCGTGCGCGCCGTTAGATTCTTCATATTGTGGTAGACGGCGCCGGAAGCGATTTCCGCAAGGCGGCTGCCGGTAAAATGCATGCGATAGGCCTGCGGTTCCTCCGGGTAGGAGAAACGCTCGGGCGCCGCGGCAAAATCCGCTTCAAACGTGTGCAGCGTATAGCAGATCTTCTGCAGCGCCTCTTGGCAGGCTGCAGGATATACGTCCGCACAGCGGATGGTATGCGCGCTGAAAAACGCATCTGACGGATCCACCTCCTGCTTCCCGCCGCAGAGCATTTCACCGCTGTTCCACGCCTCCTGGTCGGTAAAATAGCCGCCGTAATAAAGAGGCGTCCCCTCTTTATCGGGATTGCGTTCTACACAGACCCCGATTACAGCCGTCTCCTTCAGCGCAACCTTCAGTACACCCAGCGGCGCTCCCTCATACGCGCCCTTTACGCATAATACGGACTGCAGAAGCTCCGCCATACCCGGTACGGCCTCATCCGAAAAGAACGGCGCAGGATGCTCCATCCAGATGCTGTGATACCAAAGTGTATATCCGAAAATGAGCGGAATCCGGCTTTCGCTGCCATCCGCATAGCAGATCACAAGGTCTCCCATACGGTCCCCGATAAACCGGATCCGTGCAGGATCGCTGCTCCCCCATCCCGGACAGCCGTCATCATGTGAATGAAAACCGCCCACCGCATACAGAAACCGTCCCGCAGTTCCGTTGGCAGCCGTTTCACACTGATATGGAAAGTCCGTCCATTGATACATTGTTCCATCTCCATTTCATTCAATAATCATCCAACCGATCAATCAAGTACAATCGGATCCTGCGCACCGGCAGAATCTGCCTGCCGCAGCATTTCACGGCAGCCGCGGCGCCGCCCAGGACCAAAACGGTACAAGCCGCAATTTCTTAGCTGCTGTGCTTTCTCTTTTTTACGATCACTGCTGCTGAGACAGCACCTGCAGCAGCCACTGTAGCGCACACTGCCGCAATGATCCAGGCAGGCATGCCATCCCGGGTTCCAGGTTCCGTCATAATTGTGCCGGGCTTCTGCGTTGCCCACTCGGTAGGCCAGGAAGGAAGGGTTTCCACAGAATCACCGTATACCAGCGCGAGCTTCTGTTCCTCGGAAGCACGCGGGGCAAGGGTTACCCATACCCATGCACTGTCCCCGGAGGTAACCAATTCACAGGCCGTATTTAC
>USLW01000398.1 GCA_900555605.1 uncultured Clostridium sp.
CAGACCGCTTGCCGTCAAGCCTGCCGTTTCTCTGTATCATTCGTGTATTTTACCAAAATATCATTTCTTTTTCAAGAAGCCGCCGCCAACTTTTCGCAGCCCGCGTCAGCGCAGCTGCGAATCGAAGCGGCTTGCCAGCCGGCTCTTGTATACGCCGTATAAAATAGAGATAAAATAAGCCTGAATGATGCAAACGATAATTTCCTCAATTACCCGTGGAATCCAGTATAAAATATAAGGAAGAGAGATACTATACAAATCAATAAGCACCTGCGTGTTGATGGAGGTAACAATAATCCCTGAAGCCAGAATCGCCAGCAGGATTTTAAAATAATCGCTGTCTTCCTTGCCGCGTTTCTTCCTGTACCGTGTAATCACAAACGCATCAATCCCGATATATGCCAAGCTTAGGAATCCGGCCAGCATTAATCCGCCGGTCAGCAAATTGATATAAAGTGCCAGGGAGGACTGATAACTCTTTGCCCCCTTATTCTGTACCAGCTTTCCGGCAAGCTCTGTTGCAAAGGAGCAATCCTCCCCTTCTGTCAGCGCAGCCATTTCTTCTTTCACCGGCATATCTGCTTTTACGGCAATCAAAGAGCTGACCACACCATCATTGCGCAGCTGGATATGATTGCTGGCGCCGAAAACGCCCACTGCTAAAAAAATAACGGCGAATATGATTTTCAGATTATGCTTCTTTATATTTTTCAGCAGCATCCAGACCAGCCCCTTTGTCACCCCGCCGATAAATGCCATAACCGTAAACTGCCATGCATACGGGCCCGTCGGTTTAAAAAAGAATCCCATAACATCGGAAATTGCCGAGGCGATTCCGCCGTACAGGGGGCCGAATAAAAAGGCGGGAAATGCAGTAAAGATTCCGGAAAAACCTACCTTCATGCCGTCTGTCCCGAACAACGGTATAGAAAAAGACAGCATAAATTTCAGAACCAGCGCAAATCCAATAAACATCGCCGTCAGCAGCAGCCCATAGGTCTGCGCCTTCACGCGCACGCGCTGCGGCACCCCGGAGGCGCTGTTCTTCCGGCTGTCATAAGTCTTTTTAATAAGGGATATCAATACACAAAGTAAAAGGAGATCCACAATTACAAGTATCGGAACGAAAGAAGACATAAAGAAATCACTCCCCTGTTATACTGCCAAAGAGAGCGAAATTTGTACGCGGAAAAAATATGTATACAAACACCACAGTGGATGAAATACTGCATTTCTTTCACGGGCTCTACTCCCATCCCGCAAAACGCGCCCCGGAGTTTTCTCCGGGGCATAGCGTGCAGTATCTGCTCTGCTTTGGATCGTATCTGATTTTACGCCTCTGTATATAATAAGTCAAGATAAATTATTCCAGGCCAGTTCCGCGGACGCCGTATGCGCTCTGCCTAAAAAGCCGGCCGGCGTAACTTGATCCGCAAGACTGTCATAAGTAAAAACTCCCCAGAAATTTCCGCCTCCTTCCGGTACACGGAAGGTGTGCGCAGGCTCCTCTTCATCGCCGAAATACAGCTCCACACAGGCGCCGGAGCTGCCCAGTGCTCTGCTGAACCCACGCTTTCGATTCGCATAATCCACAACCGCAAAGACATACACCCCATCCGCAAAGCGTTCGATTCGAATCGTTTCGCGGCCGGCAGCTCCGATATCGTCATGGCTGAGGCGGACAGCAGGCACCGGGCTTCCATAAGACGGATTGCCGTAATAGACATGAAACCGGCTTCCGGCTATGCCCGGTCCCCTCAGATGCGCATCCAAATCACGGGCACTGTTTTTCCACGTCAGAACAATTCTGAGGGGCCGGCGGGACTGTGAAATTTTATCCGAATAAATATTCACCTGATTCAGGCTTTGATGAATGATCGCAATTTCCGTATCCGACAGGCCGATTGCGCGGGCTGCAGTCAGCAGTGCGGGCCGCACGTTTCGAAACGTTCCGCAGGGCGTCAGAAAAAATAAAGATTGATAAAACAGCTTTGTAAGCGTTATCCGATCCTGGAGGCCGTTTTCCCAGAGCAGATAGGCCGCATGGTTCAGAACGCCGCTGTTGATATGAACTCCGCCGCTGTCATAAGATGTATCTGCGGGATCATGATAGTATCTGCCCCCCACTTTATCCGGCTGCCGGAATCTGCGGGGATCAGACATACTGCGCAGAGCTTCGTCTCCATCCGC
>USLW01000399.1 GCA_900555605.1 uncultured Clostridium sp.
CGGTCCAGATAACCGTTCAGCGCCGAACCGTCGTATGTAAAGACTACGTGATGCCAGTCATAATCACAAACAAATCCCTCTGTGTCGTGGATGCCCAGTTCGTTTTGATAAAAACTGATGGTTCCGGCGGGGGTTACGTATATTTCCAGATGTCCAGCGTCCTTGGGGCCCTTTGACAGCAGTACATTGAAATCTCCGTTTAGATTTTCCATCATGATATAAAAGGAAATCGTAAAATTCTGTTCTAACCTGAAATCAAACTGCGGCATGGCATACTGTGATGCACCATCCAGCCAAAGCGCTTTTCCCAGAACGCCGTCGGTCAGATGTTCTTCCGCGATTGGGGAGGCGCCCTCCGTACCGCTGATCTGCTCCTTCAGCAGACCTTCGAAATTCCAGTAAAAATCGGGTTCTGCCGTTACGAGATGTAATTCGCTGTCAGGGGCCGGCGCGGGCAGCTTCAGCCATTCGGCCTCTGATTGCCGGGTCCATTTTAATTCCTGAATATATACGCCTACAATATTGTGCTGGCCCGGCTGTCCCCCCGGATAGGTTTCTTTTCCGTCCGTGGCATTGATTGCCGCACAGGCGATATAATCGATGCCGTCCACTGTTACGATTTCCGGCGCATGTCCGTTGAGTTCGCCTAAAAGATCCTTCACAGGATGCCCGAAATTTGTATAATCCTTTGAGGCGTATACCGCAATCCGTCCGTAGTCAAAGCCGCTTACAAACAGATAGTAATAGCCGTGCCGCTTGATTACAAAGGGGGATTCCGCGGCCTGGAATCCAGCCGGTACAGTCATCACGACAGTAGGGTCGGACCAATGAATCAGATCATCCGAGGTTCTCATGCAGATGCCGTTTGCAGCATAATACATCAGATATTTGCCTGCTGCTTCGTCAAAAAAAATACAGGCATCCCGGCAGCCGTTTCCGGTAAAGGCGATGCAGCCTTCAGCCAGATCGCTGTTTTGTACGGGAATCCATTGGCTGAGAGAGGAATCCGTGGACTGCAGCATACGCATTTGGGATTCTTTACTTTTTGTCTGATGATGATAATACATATATGCGGTTTTATCATCCTTGGAATAAATCGCATACGGCGCCCACATCCAATCCGTCTGTTCCAGGTTTGTTTTGCCGTTGCTGTATACCCGGTCCGTATAGGTAAAGGGTTCCAGCAGCTGGGCCCCGATGGCATGGAAAAAGGAATCCTGGATGTGATCCTGTCCCCCGATCCCGATACAGTGCCAGCGGTCTTGTTTATCCTGAATCAGAAGAAAATCACTGATAAATTCCTGGTCATTGATCCCCACTATTTTTTTTGCGTCATACCAGGTTGTGGATAGCTGCGGTACATACATTTCATCATCTCCTATTGTTTGTGTTGGCTTTGGCGAGGGCTCCGGGGTGCCGCGTGCCGGCGTCGCTTCCTGCCCGGATCCTGTCCGGGACCCGGCGTTGCAGCCGGCGCCCGCTGACAGCGAGAACGTCAGCATAAGGGACAGTGCGATTCGTTTCAAGTGCCTTTTCATACATAAACCTGCCTTTCCTTTGATTTTGTGTATTTCACATTCTATTATATTGGCTGTTCTGTTTTTCAGATAGGCGGTACTGCCGGGAATATGTATGATTCTATTTTTCTGAGAGCCGGCGGCGAGATACAGTGCCTTGCACAGCCGCTGCATATCTTGCTATACAGCCGAAAAAAGTATATACTTTGCGCATACCATCATTGAAAGTCTACAGGAGGGATCTGTTATTTGGAAAGAATGATAAAGCCTGAAAGCTTGGAGCACCTGGCCGATGTTTTCGGCAGCGGAGACGAGAATATCAGAATTGTGGAAGATGCATTTCTGGTTAAAATTACGATCCGCGGCGAAGAAGTCAGGATCAGCGGTGAGAACGAAACCGCTTGTGTCCGTGCGGAAGGGGTAGTCGCACGTATGCTGGAGCTTTCGGCACAGGGGGAGCTGGTCACCAAGCAGATGGCCGCGTATTTGTGTGATTTAGCCTCGGAAGGCGGTCTGCCTGTAAAAGATGCTTATTCTGCGGATGTTATTTGTATGACGGCAAAGGGCAGACAGCTGAAAGCAAAAACAAACGGGCAGCTAAAATATGTTCAGGCGATTCAGGAGAATTCCGTTGTTTTCGGAATCGGACCGGCAGGAACCGGCAAGA
>USLW01000400.1 GCA_900555605.1 uncultured Clostridium sp.
GCCATGACAGCGGCTGCGAATTCAAGATCCGTGAGCGACTTTAATGCGCAAGGCAATTGGGGAACTGTTTTAGGAACTGCGGGATCAGTTGTTCTTACGGGAGGTAGTGCATATTTGTCAACGAGAGGTTCTACCTCATCATCAAAAGCAACCTCCTCGCCGATTTCCAACTTGGAAGCCAAGCGTATTCAAAATGCTGCTAATAGAACAAATCAAAAAATAACCGTTGTAGGTAGCAGAGCCAGTGGAACTGCAGGTCCAAATTCCGATTGGGATTATATTATGTCTGGTAATTCTGCTCAAAGACATTCTGCAGCATCTTCTGTGCCATGTGGTGTCTGGGGCGGAGAAAATAATACAGGAATTGATATATTTAGTTCCTATCCCGGAAGCCCAAATCCTGTTATACTTGACAGAAGTAGACTTTATATTGAGTTTTTTCCCGAATAAAGAGGTGCATAATGAAACGCTTATTAACTATTGACGAAGAAATATTTTTGAACCAGTTCTCGCAAAATATGCATAGCTTGGATGAGATGAATTGTTGGTTTGAGACATACGATTTATTGAACAAGAGAGATATTATGGAAAATCTGTTCAATATGGTTATTCAATCTCATCCAGTTTATGATGATATAGAATCATCTGTGCTGTCTTTGGATAAAGGAAAGTCATCTTCTGCAGTTATGCTTTTGAACAAGAACAAACCTTTTGGGAAACACGGATATTTGATTTGCAATTTACCGGAAAAAGAATTACTAAATGGTTTTGATATCCTTTTACTAACTCTTTCAAGAGCTGATAATAGAAGAAAAAACCAGGAAACGCCCAATGAATGTAGCCACTGGTGGCATAAGGATCTGTCCGATCAAAACTATTTGGAAGCAATTCGACAATCCCAAACAAACGAAATTTGAGTTGCTTTTATTCAAACACAACAACTAAATTGCGCTCACAAAAATTCCTGCACCCCCGTCTGTTCCAAATTTTGTGTAAACGCCAAATCCGGTGTAAAACAGAGCGAAAATACTGCAAGGCGGGAGCGGCGTCAGCTGCAGACCGCCTTGTGTACAAAATAACAGGGTATCATGGGCATGTCAAGGGCGGAGGCGTCAGCCCTGTAGGGGGACGTGACAGGACTTGCACATTCGGTAAGCAGCGGGTATACTGCAGAGACAAAATGTTTCATTTTTTGGACAGATCCAAGCGGCAGCAAGGATGAATGGAGCATCCGAAGTTTGGGTCAGCGAATGGATTTTGCGGATGATTAAAATGAGTGTGCGCGTTCTTTATGCGCTAAATTGCTGTTTGGAGGGAAAAATGATTGGGCTGAAACGAGGCGCCGTGGCACTATGCAAACATGAAAAGGAATGGGAAGCTGAAGCGCGGAATACAATTTCTCGTTTGAAAAAGATATTGGGCGCTGCTGCCAGAGATATTCAGCATGTCGGAAGCACTTCCATCCCGTCCATAAAGGCAAAGCCTATTATTGATATTGCGGTTGCTGCAGACCATTTTGACGATGTTCTTGCATTTGAAAAGGAACTGAAAGATAACGGCTTCTACTATCGGCCAAACGCAGGAGGCAGCGGACAGCTGCTTTTTGCCTGCGGCAGCTATTACGACGGCTCGGGAGATTTGCAAACGCATTTTATTCATGTTGTTCTGACGGGCAGTACGGAATGGAGAAATTATATTCATTTTAGGGACTACCTTAACAAAACGCCGTCGGCCGCAAAAGAATATGAGCATTTAAAAGAATCTCTCGCCGCAAAAGCGCCTGCTGACAGCGGCAGAGAGCAATATTTGAAGGGAAAGCACGACTTTATCGTCTGCATTTTAAGAAAAGCGCAGGAGGAAATTGCAGACGCGATACGTTTTCAGGAACAATATTATAAAAGCAGAATAGAAATCAGAGATTAAAAGGGCAGGCGCCAAATCGCATACCGGGCATTTGACTTGTCCCGTATATTTGTATATGATAAAAACAGTCATAATCTTTTTGACATTGCGGCGGCGCCTCATGCCGGGCCGTGAATCTGTGAAGAATTGAGCGTGGGAGCGTTGTGAAACAATTTGTAAAAAGAGGTCGGCGGATCATCGGGATAACAGCAGCCGTGCTGCTGTGTCTGCTTCTTTTCGGCTGTACCGGGGATTCTGCAGCGGTAAAGCCGACGACAAAG
>USLW01000401.1 GCA_900555605.1 uncultured Clostridium sp.
CGACGTACCATGGGATCGCCTATCCCGTGATATACGGACAGATCGATGATTTTGACCGCGTGTCGTCTTTGGATCATCTGAAGCACCGGCTGTCCGGCCCGGAAGGTGAAATTTATCAATCAAATCACTTTGGCGATCACGCGTATTGGGGGGTACCGACCTGGGGCATGCAGTGCGGCTCCGACATGCAGCCCTTTGCTTCTGCGGCATATGCAAAGGTCGGCTGGAACGAGGATGCGGTCAAGCCCCTTGTCTTTATCGCAAAACGCGTCTGCGGCGATTATCAGCGCGGTTCCTGGCCCGAAACTGCAAATGAAAAGCGGTTTGCGTATTTTTCCCCGTCTGCCGCTGTTTTTTCTCAGGGGATCATTGAGTCTGTTTTCGGCCTTTCTATGGATAAAATTACAAATACTACTGTGATTGCGCCGTGTTTTCCTTCTGCTTGGGACCACGCTGCTTTGAAATTACCCGCCGCGGAAATCGACTACCGGAAAGAAAATGAGATCCATAAATTTCATATCCGGATTCCGGAGAAAACAACGAAAGTATTTAAATGGAAACTGCCTCCGTATTCTGAAATCAGCGCTTTTGCTGACGGCGTGCCTGCAGAAGTGCGTACCACTCCGGGCTGCGGGTGGTTTGAGGCATGTGTCGTACTTTCTGAGAAAGCGGATGTCATTCTTGAAATTACATATCAAACGATTTCGACCGCGATCCGGCATGTGGGTTATGCCGCATGCGGCGACGAATTTGTATTGTATACACCGGGAGATTCGCAGATCATATGCGTGAATGACAGAGCCGGTATTTTCCGGAATATTTCATTTGCAGGAAACCGTATGCACGCAGACATACAGGAGGATCTTTTAGAGCCGTATGCCAAATACGGCTGGTTCGGTCTAATGAATTTCGCCCGCCGTACGTTTTCGGTAACCATGCGCTGCAGGGGCGTGACTGCGGAAATTCCGTGCCACTTGGTGGTGACGCCGAAAGTGATTTGCAGCGGCATGCTGTCAGAGGACAGCTGCACGCTGGCAGTGACTTTAGAGAATCACACCTGCCGTGAGATTCAGGGAACGGCGTGTGTCAGAATCTGCGCAGAGGGTGTTTTATCGGATACTGCTGCGCAAATCCCTTCCGGACAGAAACAGACGATTTATTTTCATTTAACGAAGGAACAGATTGCGCTGCTGTCACCCGGCGCAAACGCGGCGCAGCTCTGTATTGCAGCAGCAGGCGGAGCCTGCAGCGGAGTCTCATGCGATTTTACTTTTGAGGCCGAGGCCGCACAGGCGAAGGTGGCGGTGCTTCCGCTGCCGGAGGAAGCGTTCTGCCACAAGGAATATTGGCGGGAGATCGGGCTTCACCCTTCTCATGGCCATATGATGCAGAATCCGAATTGCTTTATGGAGGGTCTGTTTGAAACGCAGCCGCAGATTTCGATTCTGCGGTCGGTGCCGCTGCCGCTGAATGCCGCCGGCTTTATTCCGCTGAGTTATGAAAAGCATCGGGTTGTTACAATTCCGCTTCACGGACGCCGCATTAAAAAGTTATATATTCTGA
Organism: uncultured Clostridium sp.; assembly: GCA_900555605.1. GTDB lineage: Bacteria > Bacillota > Clostridia > UBA1212 > UBA1255 > UMGS1851. The sequence continues at coordinate 1,564 of USLW01000401.1, forward strand.
TGAGCGCGTTTATTGACAATCATGATGTATTCAGTACGGTTTTCCGGCTGGAGGCGGAAGCTGAAAAAGAAGAAGCCCATATCAGGCCGGTGTATTGCAGAGATCTGACGTATCCGGGAGCCTTGGATATGGGATTCGGCAACAACGTGATTGCTGGTTTTGCGACTTACCGCAGCGATACGGACAGAAGCAGAATCCCGGTTTTGCCCGGGGCCGCCGGTACTGATGATTATCCGGAGACGGTTCCACCGTCCTATCCGCAAAGAGCATTCTGGGCACAGAGCCGCGCGGCAGAGGTTTGTAATACCGTATTTAATTTAATTGAGGTGGACTTTGGGAGATTTCATGCGCTGAAGGAGTTTCGGCTGATTGCCGCGGAGGCGGATGCGGCCGGCGGTATTTTTGCGGTTTCTGCCCATACAGAGGCGTGATATAAGGAGGCAGTTCCGGTTGACTTTGTCGGGATCGGCCCATTTCCATCGGATCAAATCGAGGTTTTCGGCGGAAAGGGTGAGATCCGGAAGATTCAGGATCATTACTTCACGGATTTATCATCTCTGCTTTGGTGGTTGCGGTTTCCTTTGCTATACAATATTTACTGGGTCAGATATAATGCGCCG
>USLW01000402.1 GCA_900555605.1 uncultured Clostridium sp.
AGACAACGGCAGATCTGCCGATGCGCAGGCCGAAGGCGTATTTGACCGGGATCGCGCCTATGCCGGCGCATTAGGCGAAACTGTCATTTCTGAGGAAAGAAAATTTTCGGGACGCGTGTTTCAGGTGGATCTGCTCCAGGTCCGCCTGCCGGACGGAACGACTGCGCCTCGGGAGGTCGTTCGCCATAACGGCGGGGCAGCTGTCGTTGCAGTGGATGAAGAGGGTTTTTTGTATCTGGTACGGCAGTTTCGCATTGCCGCCGGCCGTGAATTGCTGGAAATTCCCGCTGGAAAGCTGGAATGCGGCGAAGATCCGCTTCTATGTGCGCAGCGGGAACTAACAGAGGAAACCGGTTTTACGGCGGGGCATATGGAGAAGCTGTTTACGTATTTTGCTACTCCCGGCTATTGTACGGAACAGCTCCATATTTATTTTGCAACAGACCTGAAGCCCGGCCGGCCGCATCGGGATGCCCACGAATATCTGCATGTGATTAGAATGCCTTTTGAAGAAGCGGTTGAAATGATCGAAAACGGCAGCGTGTCGGACGGCAAAACGATTTCCGGCATTCTTGCCGCAAAGGCAAAGCTGAAACACCCTAATTGACGGAGCTGAAGACGATGTTTTATATAGAAAAGCCATATTTCGGCGCGGCATATTATCCGGAGATCTGGCCCGCGGAGCAGGTAGAAGCGGATATTCGGCTGATGAAGGAGGCCGGCGTTCATACCGTACGCATTGCCGAATTTGCTTGGAGTACCATGGAGCCTGCGGAAGGCAGCTACAATTTTACCTTTTTTCACCATTTGGTTGATTGCCTGCGGGAGGCAGGCATCGCTGTGATCATGGGAACGCCTACTTGTACGCCTCCCGCTTGGCTCAGTGAAAAATATCCGGAAATTCTGATTGTAGATGCTTCCGGAAAGCGGATGTCCCACGGCGCCAGACGGCATGCTTGTCCGAACAATGAGACCTATCGGAGACTCTGTACGCAAATCGTGGAAAGAATGGCCGCGGAATTTGCAGACGATGAAAATCAATTTTGCGCCGTTCTCTGTAATGGTGCTGCAAAAAAAATAAGGAGGCGGACGTTGTATGGACGGTAAAAGTGTGATCAAGACAGGCACCGTGCCCAGCGGTCTGAAGGTAAACCTACTGGATCGGCCATATGGACTGGCAAACGGGGTACCGGCGTTTTCATGGATGATCAACAGCAATTCTGCCGATATTGAGCAGAAAGCATATCGGATTGTGATCGGAAAACGACTGGCTGACCTGTGGCGCGGCTGTTATCTTTTTGACACAGGCCGTATCATTTCCGGAAATCATACATATGTAAAACCGGAAGGAATATCAGAGATATTAAAAGATAACGAATTATATTATTGGCAGGTACAGGTTTGGGACGGGACAGAAAGTCCCTTATCGGCTCCGCAGGCTTTTACCACCGGCATAGGCGGAGAATGGGCAGACCGGAACGGCATTTGGAGTGGCGACGGAACGGGAAATGCGAATTTTGTTTTCCTTCGTACGGCCTTTTCTCTGGAAGGTATGGAATTTGCGGAAAAGGCGATCCTCAGCGTAACTGCCAGTTCTCCGGAAAAAATACGGCAGTATGTATACCGGATCTACATGAACGGGGCGTTCCTCGGAGCAGGGCCGGCCAGACTGGGAAAAACAGGAGACGATCAGGAAATTCTGTATTATAATTCTTACGATGTTACAAATTATCTGCGGGAAGGGGAAAACGTCATCAGCGCAGAGAATTATACAGTGAGCGATAAGAGCTTTCTCTGCCAGCTGACGCTGTTCTACCGAAACGGCCGGAAGGAGATTCTCTTGAATTCGGGGCGCGATGTAGGACAGTGGAAGGCCTTTGATGCAACAGATGTGTTGGGGGGGGGCCTTCCCATCGGCACTGTGTCCTATACGGCTGCCGCTGAAAATATCAATGCGTGCCTGTATCCTGTGGGCTGGAAGGAACCGGGATATGATGATTCCGATTGGCATACGGCCGTACTGCGCGGTCCTATGCGTGAAAGTGCATTACTGGAGCCCTATCCTGCAGGAAATGTAAGCTTGTTTCCGCAGCCTGCCGTTCTGGTGGAAAAACGGGAGGAAGGCCATTATTTTATAGATTTCGGAAAAGAATTTGTCGGCGGCCTTCGGCTGTGCGTCGA
>USLW01000403.1 GCA_900555605.1 uncultured Clostridium sp.
CGTGACGCCGCAGGCGGCGGTCGAAAATGCGAAGCCGCCCATTGCTATCACCCATGCCCCGGGCCACATGTTCATCACGGATATCATCAATTCCGAACTGAACGACTATCTGGAAGCTAAAAAGAATCGCTGAATTCTCTCTTTTCCCATCAACGCATAAAAAACAAAAAGGAGGACGGAGCTATGAGTTCAATGATCATCAAATCCAGAGAAGCAAACGATTTGAAGCTGACCGCATACCATGGGCATTTTGCGACCCGCCACTCTCACAACAGCCATTATCTCGACATCACCCGCATGAAGCATGAATGTGCAATGGCCAATATCGCTGCCGCCTCTCTTGCCAATCACTATGTCTATGAAAAGGAGATCGATACGGTCGTCTGCCTGGACGGCAGCGAGGTCATCGGTACGTTTCTCGCCCGCCAACTCTCTCAGAAGAATCTCTTTTCCCTGAGCAGCGAAAAAAATATCTGCGTCGTCGCACCGGAGCACGATTCCAACAGACTTCTGATCTTCCGGGATAATCTTCGCCCCATGGTGTCTGAAAAGAATGTCCTGCTGCTGATCTCCACGGTGAATTCGGGAAAGACCGCGGCTCGCGCACTCGAGTGCATCGAGTATTACGGTGGCACCACGCAGGGGGTCGCAGCTGTCTTCAGCGCCTTGAAGCAGGTGGGCGACATTCCCGTGATCAGCCTGTTTTCACCGGAGGATATCCCCGGATATGTGACCAGCCTTGTCAAGGATTGTCCCATGTGCAAGGCAGGACAGAAAATTGACGCGCTGTCCAACAGCTACGGTTTTTCTCCCCTGACCTGATGCCTGCGGCAGCAGCTTGCTTCTTCCTGCCGCAAGAATCGTAACCATCATTATCAAAATCGTTCGGCAACAAAAATATTTTATTTTCGATCCTTGTTTTTGCAGCGCCTTTGTTCAAAAAAGATCTCGCTCCATTCATCAAATAGAGCGAGATCTTTTTACTTCGCAACTTATCCCAATTCTTGCGGCTGCTTGACAATTGCTTTTCAGGGATTCCCTATGCCATCAGTCATTTCCGACCTATAAAAAAGGATAATTGCTAAGACTTCATCAATTAAATATAAAGAACAAAGCAACATGATGGGGGAACCACACCTGAACGATGTACCACCTCTAAAGAAAATACCCAAAGCCGAAGGAAGAATCACAATAACAAATGCCGCCGTTCGAAAGATGCTCCTGAACTTAACAAAACATGGACTCTTCTTTTCTTCTAATGCCGAGTATGGCTTAGCATAAAACTCTCGAAGGCAGACAACGATAATCGCATAGACAATGGCTGCTCTATAGCGCTGCCAAAGTCCTGCGCCGCTTGACAGGCGTGGTACAACACAAATGAGCTTTTTCCGTTTCTATCCCAAACGGAGAAGGCTCATTTGTGTTTGAAGGATCAAAGGAGTGAAACGCCTTGTATCTCTCTGCGCCAGTGCGCAGATAAAAAAGCTGCCCTGCGCACAAGCAGGGCAGCTTGAATATTCTTAGTAATGTTGCAGCAGGCGATTTTCGCAACTGCGTATCGCCGGTTCCTCTACGCCATTTTTACGCCATTTCTGCGTGGGGATGCGTAGGGAAATAGGAACTTTTATGTTTTGACTTCATCCGAAAATGCCTATCCTATCAAGCTTTATCGGCATTTGTGCGTTTGCGGAGAGTTTCAGAAACAGGCTCGCTTTCGACGATACCTAATTTCATATATCTCTACATCTCCTTAAAAAATCTTTGTTTTATGGGGTTTTGCGGCTTTTTTGGGCTTATGCCATTTTTACGCCATTTCCTCATTTGGATTTATAGGATTTCATCAGTCTATACTACAAAATTATAACAGATAGATTCTTTTCCCTCAAGGTGTTTTTTTAGAATTTTGTGGTCATATGATCTATCATTATACTGTATCCTAAGTCAAAACAGGAGGACACCCATTGGGTATCCTCCCGCCTCAAATATCTATTGGGTTTTCATCGCCTGGTCATGATATAACGGTCTTTATACTCCAACACGGCTATTTCTCCGTATATTATGCCAAGTGCCGCTTCTATCGTCGCACGGTCGGTATTTCTCATATCAATTTCGGTCACTATGGTGCCGTCTTGCATCAGCAGCAGGCGGTCGCAGTAGCTTAGGGCAAAGTTGGGGTCATG
>USLW01000404.1 GCA_900555605.1 uncultured Clostridium sp.
GGGTGCGCCGCAGTTTAATGGCGTGCTGATCGATATCGATCCGGAAACAGGCCGGGCCGTGGAAATTCGGCGGATCACAAAAGGGGGATCGCGCTGCCACTGATATACATTTGACAATTTCGCCTGGCTGAGATACTATTTACCCCGCGGAAATAAATCATTTATGCGTTTGCACAGTGAATTCCGCAGATTCATTTCAGAGTATAAAAAAGGTGCGGACGGCGGCGGAACGGAGGCCATCATGAAATTTAAAATCAGTGACCGGGACACAAACGGCAGACGTCTGCTGCGGGATCATCTGCTGCGCAGCGCGTATGCCGGACAACAGAAGCAGCCCGTGTCGGATTCGGCGGAGTATCGCGCGGTTTCCGCGCATATACAGGCCGGCCTTGTACGCGGGGAGGAAAAGCGTGTATGCAGGTCCAAGCGCACGGGAATTGTCAAAACGATTCTGGCTCGCGCTGCGGTTTGCCTTTTTTCTGCACTTTTATTTATCGTAATCGTGGCTGCGGCGGCCTTGATGATCGTGCACTACGGACCTTCTGCGGCGGCGCGGGCCCGGTTTGTTTTAACCGTTACGGAAACGAGTGCCGCTGACTTTCTGGCAACCTTATTTCTTTCAGAGGAAACGGTACAGCAGATTATTGACGACAACGCGGTTTCCGCCACGGATGACGTGACGGACCCCGGACTGATCGAAATTCCGGACCCGGGCAAGAGACCGGAAAATCCCGATGGCCCCGGGGATGATCCCGGCACTGCGGAGAAGCCTTTTGATAAAAACGGCTTTGAGATTATTGATATTACCGGCCGCTCCTATAAAGGAAAGCTGATGATTGTCAATGATCCCAAGCGGGTCAGCATTGGTACGCCCCCTGCATACGGCGCGGATAAAGAGGGCGTCAGAACGATTGATATGGTGCGCAATACCAATTCTTTGGCCGGCGTAAACGGCGGCGGCTTTTTGGATTACGGAAGGGGCAACGGCGGCATCCCGACGGGGCGTGACAACAGCGATGGTATCGTCATTTCCAAGGGCGTTCTGAAATGGGGCAGTCTTTCGGGCACGTATGAAATCATCGGCCTGAACAGGGACGGCATTCTGATTTTAGGGAAAATGACCGGACAGGAGGCGCTTGACCGCGGTATTGTAGAGGCACTAAATTTCGGGCCTTACCTGATTGTGAATGGGGAGCCGTGTGTCACGCAGGGCTTTTCCGAAGGCGGGGCAAACCCCAGAACCGTAATCGGACAGCGCAAGGACGGCGCGATTTTGCTGCTGACCATTGACGGCCGGCAGCCCAGCAGCCTCGGCGCGACCTATGACGACCTGATAGAGATCATGATGCGCTACGGCGCCGTGAACGCGGCGAATTTGGACGGCGGATCTTCTACGTATATGGTGTATGAAAATGAAATTATTACGCAGCCGGCTTCCCTGTACGGACCGCGCCAGATGGCGACCTCTATTTTAGTCAGCCGCGTACAGGAGTGAGGTGCCGCATGACTGTGAAACAAGAAGGCGCCCCGGGGCGGATACAAAAAACAGAGCAAAAGAAAAAAGGAAAATTTTGGAAAATATACGGCTGGGTATTTGGCATCCTCGGCGGCTTGGCGATTGTCGGACTCGTGGTATTCTGGTGCTGGCTCAACGATTATCAGCATAGCCAGAAGGTGCTGGTGGCGGATCGGGTCACGGCACTGTTTCAGGAGAAGAATTATACAAAAATTATTGAATTATCGGATATCGAGCCTTCTCCCTTCGATGATGCGCAGCGGCTTGCGCAGGCGCTGGAAGCGCTTGTAGGCGGCCGGACAGTCAGTTATGTAAAGGCTTTTTCCATGGACCGCTATACGACGCCGATCTTTACGCTGAAGGCAGGAGACCAAAAGCTCGGCCAGGCGGTTCTGCGCCTGAGCGGCAGAAAAAGCATGTTTGGCTTTGATCTGTATGAGCTGGATCATATCACAGGACTTTCTGTCGGACAGACTGAGGCCGTTTTTCTGGTGCCGGCAGGCTATGCGCTGTCCGTCAACGGAATCACTGTCGGCCAGGAATATCTGATTGCGGCAGAGGAATCCGAAGAGAATCCGTTCCGCTATCTTGTGGGCGGATTTGAGGGTGCGCCGCAGTGCTATCGGATCCCGAACCTGCTCTCCGCGCCCCGGGCAGAGGCTTT
>USLW01000405.1 GCA_900555605.1 uncultured Clostridium sp.
TTCCCGGCGGCGCCACGCCGAAGTTGGTTCGGAGGGAATATTTAAAGCAAATGAAGAAAGGCTCCGTATTTGTCGATGTGGCCATTGACCAAGGCGGCTGCGGCGAGACAAGCCATGTTACCTATCATGACGACCCGGTTTATCTGGTGGACAATGTGCTTCACTATTGTGTGGGGAATATGCCGGGGGCAGTGTCCAATACTGCAACCGTTGCACTGAATAATGCGATTTCCGGTTATGCGCTGTCGATTGCGGACAAGGGGGCCGAGGCTGCGCTTGCTGCAGATCCGGGATTGCTGCGGGGCCTGAACATATATAAAGGAAGCCTGACCTGCAGCGGTGTGGCAGAGGCCCATGGAATGCCCTGCACCCCGGCCCGGCAGGCCATTGCCGAGCGCGTATAAAAGATCCGCGCAAAGCGAAAAAAATCCCACGAATGGGATATGCCGGAGCCTGCGCTGTGCGCGTTTCCCCTTTCGGAACGGGTATCCGGCATTTTAATATTTTTTGCATAATTCTAAACGCAGGTGTATAATCAATGCTGTTGATTATACACCTGCGTTTATTTTAAAAGGAAAGGAAGGATGCTTATGGATGCTGAGGCGCTGAAGGATTCCCTGATCCATTCGCTGCAGAGAATGTACGACATGGAGGTCATTGCACCGTTTATGGAGTTTTGCCAGGGAGAAATGCGTGTACTGCTGTATCTTTCGGCAAATAGAGATCGGGAAATTTATCCGTCTGATATCAGCGGAGCGTTGTACGTCAGCCGGCAGCGCATTACCTCCGTACTTGCCGCGCTCCGCACAAAGGGATATATTGCCATGGAAACTGAGGAACAGGATCGCAGAAAAATGCGGGTGCGGCTTACTGAGCAGGGCGCCGGCTATGCTGCGGGAAAGGTCCGGTTTGTAGAGCGCTATTTTCATATTTTAGTAGACGGTTTGGGGGAGCGGAACGTTCTGGAGCTTATTCGGCTGATCAATTTATCAGCTGATCACATGGAGGCGCATGGGAAGTTGGAACGGTAATCTGAAAAATGCCGCAGGCTTCTGCTGCAGAACGTGCGGCGGAGCCGTATGAAAATAAAGGGAAAATATCAATAAGTAAGATGACGATTGTGTTGGAGGTAGGAAAATGTCTGAACAGGCTTTTGTTGTTTTTGAAGATGTTTGTAAATATTACCGGACCGGGGATCAGACCATCGCGGCTTCGGATCATGTAAGTTTTTCTATTGAAAAAGGTGAATTCTGCGTGATTGTAGGCCCCAGCGGAGCAGGAAAGACAACGGTGCTGAATATGCTGGGGGGCATGGATGCATGTGACAGCGGCAAGATTTTTTTGGATGGCGCGGAGATCAGCGGCATGAACGACAGACAGCTGACAAATTACCGTCGATATGATGTAGGCTTTGTGTTTCAATTTTATAATCTGGTGCAGAATCTGACGGCCTTTGAAAATGTGGAGCTGGCTTCGGAAATCTGTAAGGATCCTTTGGATACCGCGGAGGCATTAAAGGCCGTGGGACTGACAGAGCGCATGCACAACTTTCCCGCGCAGCTATCGGGCGGGGAGCAGCAGCGCGTTTCGATTGCCAGGGCGCTTGCAAAAAATCCGAAAATCCTGCTCTGCGACGAACCCACCGGTGCCCTGGATTATCATACCGGTAAGAAGATTCTCAAGCTGCTGCAGGATTGCTGCAGAAATATGGGGAAAACTGTAATTGTTATTACGCATAATCAAGCGATTACAGCAATGGCGGACAGAATCATCCGCATCAAAAACGGGACCGTGTACGATATGCTGCGGAATGAACATGCGGCTCCCGTGGAAGAGATCGAATGGTGAGGCTGTATGGGTAAAATGTATCACAGAAGCGTTCTGCGCGATATTAAAAAGAGTTTCGGCCGGTTCATCGCAATTATCGCAATTGTTGCGCTGGGCGTTGGCTTTTTGGTAGGTGTGCTGTCTGCAACGCCGGATATGAAGGTTTCTGTAGACCGCTATTATGATGAGAATCGGATGGGCGACAATTTTATGAAATCTGCCGCGGGATTTACAGAGGCCGATATTGCGGCTGTCTCCGATCTGGATAAAATCGATCAGGTGATGCCCGCATATGTAACGGATACTCTGATGTCCGTAGACGGCGGTGAGGTTCAGGTCGCCAGGATCTTC
>USLW01000406.1 GCA_900555605.1 uncultured Clostridium sp.
CAGATTACGGCGGCAAAAAAGCATAAAAGCCGTATCATGTAATTTCTCATTGTTCAAACCCTCTTAAACATAAAAAATTGTGGCGATAAGTATTATTCGCCACAATATCAAAAACAATCAGACATTTTTTTCAAAAAACAGGCCTGCCGGGCCCCGCTGCTATGCCTTCAGCAGCGCCATATCTCCCGGTTCCAGATGCAGCGCGTACGATTTTTGCGCATTCGTAATTTCACAAAGCGCACCCGAGGCACGATCCAGCAGGTACACGCGTTCGGCTGCAAGAGAGATGGTGATATCCGTACCGTTTAAAATATCCTTATTAGCTAAGACGATATAGCCGTCCTCAAATTCTCCGATTGTGACGCGTCCGCCGCTGAAGCCCGTGATCAGGCTGTCCGGTGCAAACGCAGTCACCTGCTCTGCCTCCGAGCCGAAATGCATCACCTTTCGTGACGCTTTTCCTTTCAGAAAACAGGCGGCAGCCAGAAGGTCCCGATTGACCCTTTGAACCTGCCCATAATGCGGAAGCTCAGTCCCATCCTTATCGATCATGGCGTTTTTCCAATGCCAGAATTCATCGCCCTCGCCGATTACGGTCCAGTAGGTAAAATACGACAGATAAGAAGCGCCGTAGGCTATGCACTGGAATGCTTCAAAACGGATTTCCGCTTCCGTCAGATTTCGGTAAATTCCGTGCTCGATCAACAGTACAATTACCATAAACGGCAGTCCGTATTCCAAGCATAAGGATCTTACGACTTCGAGATTATCGAAAAAGCCGCCCCGATCCTCACATAAAAGCGCCGCCCTGCGGATCGCGTCCTCCCGGGCATCGCCGCTCTCTGCCACAGAGGCGGCGGCCTGAGGATTCTGCCGATAAATAAAGTGGTAATGATCATAGCTGACAAATTGCGGCTTTACCGTTTCAATATAGTCTTTCACATGATCGTAGTAGGTTTTGCTTCCCAGCTGTTCCGGACTGGCATAATTGGGGAACAGATTGATATACGCGGGATGGCTTGGATCCAGCTGCCGCAGCATTTTAACAATTGCCGCAAGCTGCGGAAACAGCTGCGCGTTGGGCTCATCTGTTACATAGTAGCTGTGCAGCGCCGGATGCCCCTGGTAATCTCTTACGATTTCCGCAAGCACCTGCTCCCAGCCCTTTTCTCCCGCAAGGCAGCACGTCATCCGCTGGTCCTGTACACAGGCAAGCAGCCCCTCCTGCCTGCAGGTGTCCAGAAACTTCAGGTTTTCCTCATAGCTGTGAAAGCCTCCGCCCATGGGCCCGGCAATGCTGAAGCCCGCTTCTCTTACCTGACGGTACACAGGTCCTGTCGTAAACGAGGCAGGCGGGCCGTACCAATACGTAATCGGAAATAGATTCCCGGCAAATGTCTCCATATACAATCCGTCCTTTCCAGTGCAGCGATTTTGTTTTCAAACCGCTGTATTGTTTATGAGCCACATTCTACCACAATCAATTGCCGTTTGTACAGCCTCCGGCGCAGGCCCTCCCTTCACGGTTCTGCCTGCGACACATTTTTTCAGCGAGATCTCTTCATAGATATCCGGTCCCACTGTATCCCCCACGCCGCAGACAGCCTGCAGCTCCGGCAGCGGCAGATCTTCAATGCCGATTCCGCGCTCAATACACAGCAGCACCAGCCGCCCGGTGATTTCATGGGCCTGCCTGAAGGGGATTCCTTTTTTCACGAGATAATCGGCAAAATCCGTGGCATTCGTAAAGCCCTTGCTGGCGGCCTGATACATCCGGTCCGGATGAAAACGGCACGTCTGCAGCATTTCCGTAAAAACGGGCAGGCATAATTTTACGGTATCCACGGCGTCAAAAATTGTTTCTTTATCCTCCTGCATATCTTTATTATACGCAAGCGGCAGGGACTTCATGACTGTCAGCAGCGCCATAAGATCTCCATACACACGCCCGGTCTTTCCCCGCACCAGCTCTGCTACATCGGGATTTTTTTTCTGCGGCATAATAGAAGACCCCGTAGAGAAAGCATCGTCCATTTCCACAAATCCGAATTCCAGGCTGGACCACAGAACCAGTTCCTCACAATAACGGCTCAAATGCATCATCACAAGCGACAGACAGGAGGCCAGTTCAATTGCAAAATCACGGTCGCTTACTGCATCGAGGCTGGGTTTTGTTT
>USLW01000407.1 GCA_900555605.1 uncultured Clostridium sp.
GTCTGGCCATGGCGCTGACCATGCTGCTTCGCGACAAGGGAAGAGACCTGCCGGGCGGCATTGTGGGTATTTCTGCCTGGGCGGATTTGACGGAAACATCGGGAAGTCATATACGGTGCGAAAAAATCGATCCGATCATCAACAGTGACGAGCTGCGGGCGGCCGCAGTCAAATACAGTGCCGGAGAAAGCTTGAAAAATCCGTATATATCACCGGTGTACGGCGACTTCCGCGGATTTCCGCCGACGCTGCTTCACGTCGGCTCCAGGGAGGTACTGCTGGATGATACAGAGTCCCTGTACTTGAAATTGCGGGAAGCCGGCGCTCCGGTCCGCCTGAGCGTTTATGAAGGCATGTGGCATGTCTGGCATGGCTTTGATATTCCCGAATCACGGGATGCTATGCAGGAGATCAGGCAGTTTGCATATGACGTAACAAAAGGTTAAATGAAATGGACAAATGGTATCGTTTGGACAATGCGGCAAAAATATTTCCCGTGACCCGAAATTCCAGGTGGACGAATAATTTTCGGGTGTCTGTTACGCTGCGGGAAAATGTAGATCCTGTCCTGCTGCAGGAAGCGCTTCACAGAACAATGCCGCGCTTTCCGAATTTTTCAATGACCATGAAACGCGGCGTATTTTGGTATTACCTCGAACCACGGGAGGGTGCGCCCCGGGTCATACCGGATGTGGCCAATCCTATGAAGCGGTTCCGCAAACGGAATTCCAATAAGTTCTTATTCCGCGTGCGGTATTTTAACAGACGCATTGCACTTGAAATCTTCCATGTATTGGCGGACGGAAACAGCGCAATGCTGTTTCTGAAAACCTTGACGGCGCAGTATCTGACTTTAAAGGGGCATTCGATTTCCTGCGGGGAGGGCGTACTTGACGTGACAGAGACTCCGGCTGATGAAGAAATGGAGGATGCTTATCAGCGGTATGCAAAATTTCATGTGACCCCTGCCAGAAAGGAGCAGCGTGCCTATCGGCCGCAGGGAGAGGAGCTGCCGCCCGGGGACATGCACATTATCACCGGCCTTGCGGACATGGATCAGATGCAGGCAAAGGCGAAAGAATACGGGGTATCAGTCACGGAGCTTCTCTGTGCCGTACTGATTTACTGCTTTGATAAACGGCAGAACAATGAAATAGAGCGTCTGTACGGGAGCGGCGGAAGAAAACCGCGCAGGAGACCTGTAAAAATCTGCGTTCCCGTCAATCTCCGGGCATTTTACCCAACCAAGACCTTCCGCAACTTTGTACTGTACATCAATCCGGGGATTGATCCTGCCTACGGCACATTTACTTTTGAAGAAATCCTGAAACAGGTGCACTATTACATGCGGCTGCATAATACGGAGAAAAATATGAACGCCATGATGAGCACAAATCTGAGCAGTGAAAAAAATCCGATGCTGAAAGCGATGCCCTTATTTCTCAAAAATATCGGCATGATGGCGGCCTATCGCATGTATGGCGAAAGCCGGACCACCTGTACCCTCAGCAATATCGGGAAAATGACGGTGCCGCCGGAAATGGCGCCGCTGATCGAACGGTTTGACTTTGTATTGAACCGGCAGCAGTTCAATCGTCATGCCGTGGGCTGTGTCAGCTCCGGCGGTATCGTATCGGTTACCTTTACCTCTAAAATTAAGGATTGTGATGTGGAGCGGGACTTTTTCTCGTTCCTGGTGAAGCTGGGGATCCATGTTAAAATAGAAAGTAATCTATCACGCAGATAGGAAAGGAATCTCAAATGTCTTATTGTGTAAATTGCGGTGTGGAGCTGAGAGACTCCGAGAAATGCTGTCCGCTGTGCGGCACAGAGGTGATAAACCCTGGGAAACCTTTTGATTTTGAGGCTGAACCCGCGTATCCCGAACGAAAGGATCATCTGGTCCGCGGAATCGACAGAACCATGACGACACTGCTGATTACCCTATTTGCGCTGCTGCCGTGTCTGACCTGTCTGATGTGTGAATACCTGATCAGCGGCCGGATTGACTGGTCTCTTTACGTGGTGTGCGCAATGGCGTTCGTCTGGGTCTGCGTGGTTTTGCCATTTTACAGGCTTTTCCGAAGGCCGGTGCTGCTTACCGTGATTGATGCTGCGGCACTGCTGATTGCCTTGGCAGGCATCGCGGAAATTACACCT
>USLW01000408.1 GCA_900555605.1 uncultured Clostridium sp.
GCCGCCGTAAGTCAGAATGGTTCCCATAATGCCGGGAATCACAATTACAGGCCTCACGCCTTCCCGCGTGCTTTCCGCGTTGCCCGGTTCTGCAACCAAATAGGAATCTTTATTTGCTTCAAACATGCTGCGAAACTCCTCCGCACAGCCTCCGCCCATCAGACATACAGGCAGCAGAATCAAAAATAAAAACAAGGTAAAATACTTGCGCATCCGTTGACATCTCCGTTTCCGGTCCGGTCTCTGAGGGCTGCCGGGCAAAAGGCATCACAGAAAACAGTGCCGAGAGATTTTTACAAGTATTTTACCCATATCATAATTTTTTATGCGATTTCAATTAGATTCTGTGCCGTGCGAAAGATATAAAATGCAAGCAGGCCGTAAGCCGGGTTCTGTCGTGGATGATCATCTATCTAGACCGTACATTACTGTACGGTTCCTGCCACCTCTGAGACCGTCGGGCCAACGCAGTGTCTCATATGCGGTGTTGCTCCGGATGGGGTTTACACGGCCGCCGAATTACCCCGGCGCCGGTGAGCTCTTACCTCGCCTTTTCATCCTTACACGCCTGTGCGGCATGCGGTTATTTTCTGTTGCACTTTCCTTGGAGTTGCCTCCACCGGGTGTTACCCGGCACCCTGCCCTATGGAGCCCGGCCTTTCCTCAGACGCGTCCTTTCGGCGCTGCGCCCGCGATCATCAAGCCTGCTTGCAGCAGGTATTATAACAAAAAACCGCGCTCTTCACAAGCGCGGTTTTGAATCTGTCTATTTTGAGAGCCGCCGTCTGCCGACTCAGACATCCTTGATGGACAAATCGATTCTTCCCATCTTATCCAGCCCGATGAATTTTACTTGGACGATGTCGCCTACATTCACCACATCCTCTACCTTTTCCACGCGATTCTTTGCCAGCTTGGAGATGTGCACCAGGCCCTCCTTGCCCGGCAGGAACTCTACAAATGCGCCGAAATTCAAAATTCTGGTAACCTTACCCTCAAAAACGGTTCCCACCTCCAGATCACCGACGATTCCGTTGATGATCTTCATGGCCTTCTCCGCATTCTCCTGTTCGACAGTTGCAATATAAATCGTACCGTCATCGTTGATGTCGATCTTGACGCCGGTTTCATCGATAATCCGATTGATCACTTTGCCGCCGGTTCCAATCACTTCCCGGATCTTATCCGGATCAATTTTCATAGTAAACATTTTCGGCGCATAACGGGATACGGTTTCGCGCGGCGCGGCAATGCACGGCAGGATGATCTCATTGATAATCTGCATACGGCCCCTCTTTGTAATCTCAAACGCCTGACGAATGACTTCATAGGACAGTCCCTGCACCTTGATATCCACCTGTATGGCGGTAATTCCTTTTTCCGTCCCGGCCACCTTAAAGTCCATATCCCCGAAGAAATCCTCGATCCCCTGGATGTCCATGAATGTGATAAAGTCATTTTCATCCTCCTCATTGGTCACCAGGCCTGCTGAAATACCTGCCACCGGACGTTTAATCGGCACGCCGGCGTCCATCAGGGCCAAAGTCGATCCGCAGACGCTTCCCTGAGAGGTTGATCCGTTAGACATCAGAACCTCAGACACAACCCGGATCGCATAAGGAAATGTTTCTTCAGAGGGAATGACCGGCTCCAGTGCCCGCTCTGCCAAAGCGCCGTGCCCGATCTCTCTGCGGCCGGGGCCGCGGGAGGTTTTCGCTTCGCCCACGCTGTATGCAGGGAAATTATAATGATGCATATAGCGCTTTGTTTCTTCTAAATCGATGCCGTCGAGCAGCTGGATCTCAGACATAGGGCCTAATGTTACGACAGAAAGCTCTTGTGTCTGTCCCCGCTGAAACAGACCGGAGCCATGGGTTCTCGGCAGCACCGCGACCTCTGCGCTGAGGGGGCGGATCTCATCGAGCCTTCTTCCGTCCACGCGCTTATGCTCTTTCAGAATATAATTTCTGACTACCGCTTTCTGAATTTTGTATAAAGCCTCTTTTATCATGCCCGTGCTGTCGGGATAGCGTTCCGCAAGGGCTTCCAGTACCTTTTTCGACAGCGCATCCACCTTGCTGTCCCGGACGGTTTTATCCACAGCCAGAACAGCTTCTTTCATTTCATCATAAGCCAGTTCCTTTACCGCCTCAT
>USLW01000409.1 GCA_900555605.1 uncultured Clostridium sp.
CGCCGGTCCGGCGGATTTTTGAAGGATCTCATAAAATGATGTGTTGGGATATCCGAACAAAATACGGAACAGGCTGCGGCGGACTCCGGCGTATTCCGGGGACTCCAGCCGCGTTAGCAGGTAGATCATCTGACTGCGGGAGAAGGTACGAGAACCGACCTCATCAGCACAGGCCTGCTGCTGCGCTTCTGCGAGGGCGCGCTTTGCCGCCGGAGGCAGATCGGTTCGGGCATAAATCGCATTGACCCGGCGGCTGGTTTCTTTTATCAGCGTAATCAGCAGATCCGCATGGGCCGGCGAGACCCTGTCGCTTCGATAGCCCTCCCGGGAGAGCAGCTGCGCAAAGGGGGTACATTGTTTCCCCTTCTGCGTGCCCGTGCGCCGCAGTACGAATCCGTTGACGCATTCCTGCAGATAGTCCATACTGGTCCGATGCTTCTGATACAGATTTCTTTGCGGGTCGTAATAGCCCTTTTCCCGATCCTTGCGGGCAAAAAAGACGGGCTTGACTGTACGGCCGTCCGCTGCCTCTGTCAGATATTTTCTGCGCAGCCTGTAAAGCTCCCGGGACTGATCAATTGCAAATTCTTTTTTTGCCTTATCGATTTCAATGCCGCTCATTACGTTTAATTTACACACATCCATGTAAATGTCCCGAATTTCCTCATAGCGGGCGCCTGTATTGAGCATGTGCCAGATTTTTGTATTCAGCTCCTGTGATAGGTTTACAATTTCTCCGATCAGATTATTGCTGGTCCGCACATCCAGATCCGATAGAGACGCCGCCGTGTAGACCCGATCCGTTTTTATGCCGGATACCTTGCAGACCGCAACCCGGAACTGATCGTAATTTTTCCGCGCGGCTCGGATCAGCAGCGGTTCGTCCGTCAGCAGCACGGCATCTGAATCAAAATCGCAGCCTGACAGGCGCTGCAGGACATTTTCCCCGATGCTGTTTATGCAGACGACTTCGTCCGTTAGATTCAGATAAGTATCAATGGCGGCGTTCGCCGTATTATACGGCAGCCAGATATTTCCCATAGACACATGGGGACTCCGAACGCCGAGGAGCGTTTTACCGTACGGGAAGCGGCTGCTGCGGATCCGGCCCTGTCCGAGCTGAGAGACGCCGCGGAACGTGCCGATGGCAGCCTGCAGCATTTCAATGGGATTGCCGCATAGCGTAGAATAATTGCCGCTGATGGGAATGTGTCCCAGTTTGGTCTGCCGGATCAGGGCTTTTAACACGTCCGCCCGGAATTCGCAGTACAGCTTTGTTTCGGCAAAGGCATCGTTGATTCCCAAAAGCGCGTACACGATTTCACTGCTTGTTTTCAGCGGCCTGACAGGCGCCGGCTCAGAAGCCGCTGCCGCGGCGTGGAAGCCGAGATGATAGCGCATGACTGCCGGATCTGTTTTCAGCAGCGTCATATAGGTAAAAACAGGGGAGAGAAGTGCCGCCGTTTCTTCCTTTGAAAGCTGGAGCGTGTTCAGCAGCTGGTAATGGGCCCGGACCATACGTCCCTCAAAAAACGGAGGCTCCTTCTCATGCTTGACGACCCCGAACAAAGGCGGAACCCGGGCCAGCCACTGCCGCAGCGTGCCGAATTTTAAATATTTTATGCTGCTTCGCGTAGTGATCAGCTTGATTTCGGAAATGCTGCCGGCAAGGGTAAAGCCCTTCAGCTGAGAAACCTCGGTAATCTGATGGTCCGCAAACCATTTCTGCAGATTGGCATTAAAGCAGCAGCATTTAAAAAACAGATTCCGCAGCAGGAGCATGCCCTTGTCCCGGTAAGGCCCCATGGCAGAGCGATCGATCAGTCCCTGCCCGTCCCAGATCGAATTTCGGATTGTATCCTGTTTTTCCTCTGCTGTAAGCTGTCCGTTCTTTTCCTCCACGGAAATCACGTCATCTTTAAAAACGCTGACGTAATCGTCAATCACCAGGATCTGTTCCGGCCTCAGCTGCAGCGTGCCGATGATCGCGCTGGCGGGCAGGGCAATATACGACTCAAATGCGGCTAAATTCAGCGGCTGTCCCGGCTTGATCTTGAGCCCGCAGAGCTCCCATCTGCGCATGGACGGGTATAATCTTTCATTAATAAATAAGCATTTTCCTTCCCGGGCACTGCCGCTGGAGCGT
>USLW01000410.1 GCA_900555605.1 uncultured Clostridium sp.
GTTCCACGCGGATTCCCGCCGCTTCCAGCTCTTCTTTCGCATCCGCGGTCCGAAAGAACGGATTTACGATATCTAAATCAATGACCGCAACCTTTCTTGCTGGTTCCGCTGCCAGCTTCTGAGCAAAATTGATGGCAGTCTCCGTTTTTCCGCTGCCGTAATGACCTGTAAAAATATAAATTCCCGTTTCCAAGTTATGTTCCTCTTTTCCTGCTTTTAAACACAAATTCCCGCTGCCCCACATAGCTCAGAATAAACAGAGGCATGTCTACGCACAGCTTACTGACTACAGAGGGTAACCCTAAGACATTTGTAATCAAATCCGTTCCTTTGGCGCCGATCAGCATAATGACAATGCACAGCAGTGCATATTTTAAATAAGAAGCGCGCGTATTCGACTGAAAAACTACACACCGGTTGACGACGTAATTAAACACGGCGCTCACCGTCCGCGCAAGAATATATGCGATGCCTGCGCTGATTCCCGCGGCAGCAGTGAAAAGCATAAACAGCAGATAGTCGATTACAAACGATGCAATGGACGCCGCAGCAAACTTCAGGATTCGGGACAATACCAATACGGAGTCCCGGAACGGATGAAAATGCGTTCCCTGATTATGGTCATGATAAATCGTAGGGATCGGAACCTCACGGTAAGGAATCGCATATTCCCGCAGGGCAAGCAGCATATTCATCTCATATTCGTAGCGTTCTCCTTTTAAACCGGCCATTTTGTCAATGTATGCAGCCGGAACGGCACGAAGCCCCGTCTGGGTATCATGAATGCGCAGCCCCGTTGCCAAACGGAACACCCCTCTTGTAAAATCATTTCCGATTCTCGATTTAAGCGGTACGGAAGAGTCCTTTTCCTGGAAACGCCCGCCTAAAATTACGCATTGCGGATTTTCCGCAGCAGCCCGCATAACGGTTCGAATACTTTCAGCTGTATGCTGACCGTCACAGTCTGCCGTAATCACACACTCCGCTTCCGGAAAAGCAGCCTTGACCGCCTGCAATCCGGTTTTAATCGCCCGGCCTTTTCCCATATTCTTCTCATGCCGGACAACCGTACATCCCAGCGCCTCCGCCTGCCTGAAAAATGAATCGCAATCCGGACCGCTGCCGTCGTCCACCACCAGCACGGCCATATTTTGCTCCCGCAAAACCGCGGCAAAGGCCGTGAACTTCTCATCCGGACGATATGCAGGAATCAAAATAACAAAATTCATACGCACATTCCACCATTATTTTACCCGTTTTTAT
Source organism: uncultured Clostridium sp. (assembly GCA_900555605.1). Taxonomy (GTDB): domain Bacteria; phylum Bacillota; class Clostridia; order UBA1212; family UBA1255; genus UMGS1851. The sequence goes on from USLW01000410.1 coordinate 1,264, forward strand.
CATTTTTCCAGTACACGGGCAGTCCTCATTATAACGATTTCCCCCAATTTAATCAACCGCTATTTCCAGTACAGGTGCCTCCGGCCGGCCGAATCGCACGGATGATTTCTGTCACAATGTCGATCCTTGAAAACGGCGTAATAATATAGTAACCATTTACATACGGCTCCATACGCTGCGCAGCCTCTGCAGAAAGTGTTATCGCCAGCTTCCGCGCTTCTTCCTTGTCCGTATGCCTATATTTTAAAATCAAATCGTCTCCCACCCGGATTCCGGACACCTCGTTCTGCAGAAACAGCGCGTTGCGCAGGCTGACGATGGGTAAAATGCCGCCCAGCAGAAAGCCGTCTATATTTTTATAAGCTAATTCGAGATTACGAAACGCCTCGTCGGTATACGCAGGCTGCGTAAGAAATCCCCGCACCCCGGCTTTTTCCTTTTTCAGCGCTCTGCGCAGCTCAGCATCAAAATTCGGCGCATTGATATTCAGCGCACCGAATACGCTGATTGACAGAGATAAGCTTTTATTCAGCTGCGCAATATATCCTGCCAGCATCAGGGAGTTGAAATTAAAAACGCCCTTCACCGTGGCCCGCTCTTCTGTGGGAATGGGATCACCGGTAACGGCCAGAACCGAGTTGATGCCTTCAATGGACAGACCCAGCAGCAATGCCTTTGTCGCGTTGAGATTGCGGTCGCGGCACGTCAGATGCGGAAGCGGTTCAATGTCCAGTTCCCGCTTCAGTTTCGCCGCCAGGATGGAGCTGTCCGCCCGCACCCGGGCAGTCGGACAGTCCGCGATGGTGATCACATCTGCGCCGGCAAGCTTCAGCGCTGCGGCATTTTCCAGATAACGGCCGATCTCCGCATCT
>USLW01000411.1 GCA_900555605.1 uncultured Clostridium sp.
TCAAGTCCGTGCGGGGTCGTGAGAAAGTATCATTATCCTCCGTGCGTGTCATCGCGCCTGCCTTGCCAAGGACAGGTCAATGGATTGCGTTTGTCGCTTCGGCTGCTGCCATCGTCGCGCCGCTCCATTTGCCGCTTGCTCATCTGAGCCGCACGGATTATGTACCCGAAATACCGTGTATGTTGTTGTCAAAGATCACGCGAAGAAAATGTCCTTCTACTATTCGTGACCTTTTTCAGCTAAATTTGGGGGTGGCAAATCAAAAAAGATGGATTTTCTTTTGCAGCTGCTTTATCGCCCGTTGAACTGACTCCTTAACCGAAGTAACATCAACACCTTCCTGCTTTGCAATTTGGGTATAGCTCATGTTAAGGAAGAAGTTTGCATACAGGCGAGTACGCTGCTTATGCGTGAGTGCCATCATGGCATCATAAAGCTGTTCCTGTTCCGCAAGCTGTTCAAATACTTCCTCGGCAGAGGGGCATTTTAATACAGTTTCTCGTTCCACATTTTCGTAGATGTCCAGAGAATATTGAGCTTTGTACTTGTAAATGCGCCTGCGCTGGGACTGTTCGTGCCGTCTGAGCAGAATCAAAAGTTCTGCCACTTCATCCGGCACTTCCACAAAGTAATCGCTTCTATAACATTCCGGGTAGAATTCCCGAAGATTGATTTCTATCATAATGAACCTCCAATTCGATTTTTTTGATGGGATGAATCGAATTGGAGGGGGCGGAGAGCGGCAGCGTTCCCTGCGTCTAAGCAAAGAAATACCCGGCATGCAGAAATAGCCGGGTAAACCAAAACGTGTGAATTGTAATGTTGTTACAATGGCATAGTTACCCTGTACAGTGCATTGAAATGCACTGCACCATAGCGCTCAGCGATTGCACTATCTCTTGCCATAGCAGTCCTCCTTATTTAGTACATTTGAGTACATAAAATAGGTGGAATGCGATGAATACAACCGAAACGAGGTGCATTGTAGAATATATCTGAGGTGAATTGTAATGCCCGATTATTCCAATACGCTGGGAGATGCCGTTCGGCGTGCCCGCATGAAATTGGATCTCACACAAAGCGAAGTTGCCGAATCCATTGATGTGGATGTGCGCACCGTTTTGAACATTGAGAACTCTAAAGGCAATCCCAAGATGGAAGTCTTGTATCCCTTGGTCAGAGCCTTGAAGATCGACGCAAAGGAGATCTTTTATCCCGAAATGCAACGGGATGGTGCAGCCATCAGCCAGCTTCGGTTGCTCATTGAAGATTGTAACGAGGAAGAAGCTGCCATGATACCGGTACTGAAATCCGTCCTGACCGCACTGCGGGATAAAAACGCAGTAACACTTAAATGAAAAGAGCCTGCCTTTCCTTCTTTCGGAAAAGCAGGCTCTGCGCTTATAGCGTCCGGCTCATTTGCTTATGACCATCTTTAATTGTATGACGTCCATGCGCGTCTCTTTTTTGCATTTGGGGCAGTATAGCGGAAAGCGGACAAGAACTGTATCCCAATAGACCTTGGTTCTTGTTTTCCCGCCGCAGATCGGGCAATGCACCCATAAAGAACCACTTTGATTAGTATTCATCTTTGTCCTCCGTTTGCGGCACTGCTCTGCATCCTGTGTCCGGCTTCTGCCAACCAAATCCGACATTATTCCGACAGGTTTTAAGCCCTCAGGCGTTTTGCCCACTTCTTAAGGGCAAATGGTATCGCAATCATTCCAATACAAAACGGCACGCTGATCAACAAGTAAGGTGACCAAATGATTTTTCCGAATATGTTGAATGTATTGGTTCTAAAAATATCTGTTGAGCTTCCCACCAGCGGCAGCAAATCCAAGGCTTTTTGCAAACCATACGGGAGATATTCCACTACCATCATAGGCCCATATACTGCGGCGAGGCTTGCAATCAAGGCAAGAACATTGCTTTTTACACTGGCGGAAATGAGCATCACTACGCCTGCAAAACCCAAGGAGCCCAGCAGCACAAAGGCATATTGGTACAACTCCGCTTGGAGCATGGTTATGGGAGCAATACTCAGCATCTTAATATTCTGTATGGGCATATCATGACCGGCTGTACCCATAAAAAACAGCTGAGACAATACCGTTC
>USLW01000412.1 GCA_900555605.1 uncultured Clostridium sp.
CACCGCCGCTTCCTTAGGACGGCTGCTGAAATCCAGAGGACTGAAGGTCGCGGCCCAGAAAATGGATCCCTATATCAACATTGATCCCGGCACCATGAGTCCCTACCAGCACGGGGAGGTGTTCGTCACAGACGATGGATTGGAAGCAGACCTGGACTTGGGGCACTATGAGCGTTTTATCGATGAGGATCTCAATAAATATTCCAATCTGACCACCGGAAAAGTATACTGGAATGTGCTGAATAAAGAACGTCAGGGGGCGTATCTGGGCGCTACGGTTCAGGTCATTCCCCACATCACCGATGAAATCAAACGATTTATTTACAATGTCGGAAAAAATTCAAATGCCGACGTGGTCATTACGGAAATCGGCGGAACAACAGGAGATATCGAAAGCCAGCCCTTTTTAGAAGCCATCCGGCAGATTTCTATTGAAAGCGGGCGGCAGAACTGCCTGTTTATCCACGTGACGCTGATTCCCTATATCAGCAGCTCCGGCGAACATAAATCCAAGCCCACACAGCATTCCGTCAAGGAGCTGCGGGCCATGGGCATTATGCCGGACCTGATCGTGGCTCGGGCCGATGAGCCTATCGACGATACCATCAGACAGAAAATTGCGCTGTTCTGCAATGTAAAGCCCGATTGCGTCATAGAAAATTTAACGCTGCCGGTTCTGTACCAGGCGCCGATTATGCTGGAGGAGTCCGGTCATATGTCGGAAATCGTCTGCCGTGAGCTGGCCATAAGCTGTAAGCCCTGCGATCTGACCGAGTGGAAAGAGCTGCTGCTGCGCATTGAAAAGATAAAAAAAAGCGGGACATGCCTGCGCATCGCCTTGGTAGGCAAATACGTCAAGCTCCACGATGCCTATCTGTCTGTAGCAGAAGCGCTGAAACACGGCGGTTACGAAAACGGCGCAGATATACAGATCGACTGGGTGGATTCCGAAGAGCTGACGCCGGAAAACGCTGCGGCCGTACTAAAAGGGATTCACGGGATGATCGTGCCGGGCGGGTTCGGTGACAGAGGGATAGAAGGCATGATTACGGCCGCACAGTGTGCGCGGGAGCAGAATATCCCCTACTTCGGGATTTGTCTCGGCATGCAGATCGCTGTCATTGAGTTTGCACGCCATTGCCTCGGCATCACGGAGGCCAATTCCGGCGAATTTACGCCGGACAATCCGCATAAGGTCATTGATCTCATGCCTGATCAGCAGGGGAATATTCCCAAGGGCGGTACCATGCGCCTGGGCGCTTACCCTTGCGCGGTCCGGCCGGGCTCTATATTGGCACAGGCTTACGGCACGCTGCAGATTTCCGAACGTCACCGCCATAGATACGAATTTAACAATACCTATCGGACGCTTTATGAAAATGCAGGTATGCACATCACCGGCACCTCGCCGGACGGTCATCTGGTAGAAGCTGTAGAAATCCCCGCCAACAGTTTTTTTGTCTGCGTGCAGTTCCATCCGGAGTTCAAGAGCCGGCCGAATCATGCACAGCCTATATTCCGGGATTTTATCAAGGCAGCAAAGGAATATGCCGCCGCTCCCTCTGTCAAAATGTGCTGAGCGGCGGTTCAGAAAAGCTACGGCCAAAAGGAGGGAATGTTCCCTGCGGGAAACGGCCTTCTATTATGGGTCATGACTGGAGGCATTTACAGCAAAAAAAGGTGCAGAACGCCTAATATTTCCCGTACCCAATAGGCAGGCAGCAGCGGAAAATAGGTTTTTGCCGGTATGCCCCTGCAGGAAGCATCCATTTTCTCTGCAAACAGATGCGCACGGAACAAATGAAAGCCGTCGGAAACAATGATCAGATCTTCCGGCAGATTGTTTTCCCGAATCAGCGCCCAGGAAAAGCGGATATTCTCTTCTGTGCTTGCGGAGCGGTCCTCCGTATAAATCCGCTCCTCCGCAATGCCGTTTGCAATCAGATATTTTTTCATCACGTATGCCTCTGATACGGTTTCTCCTGCGCCGGTCCCGCCGGCAACCACGACAGGGGCTGTCTCATGCTCCCGAAGATATGCAGCCGCCGCATCGAGGCGGTAGGAAAGCATAAGAGACGGCTCTTCTCCGTGAATCTGGCAGCCCAGCACAACA
>USLW01000413.1 GCA_900555605.1 uncultured Clostridium sp.
CGGCGGAGACCTGAACATATATTGGGACAGATCCTCCAATCATGTTTTTATGGAGGGGCCTGCAAAAACGGTCTGTACCATCGGAGACTTTACAATTTGATAAAGGAAAAGATTGTACATGATTTTATGAATAAAGGTACGGACGTGAAAATAAAGTTTTCACGGGAAATTCGGACTTTTTGGCTGCGGCCGCCGGAAATCCGGCAAGCCGGAGCCGGCCGGATTCCGAAATTGAGAAAGGATGGAGAATACTATGGTAAAAGTAAATGAAAATTATCTGAAACTGCCCGGAAGCTATCTGTTCAGCGATATTGCAAAAAAAGTAAACGCATATACGCAGGCGCACCCCCATCATTCCGTCATCCGGCTGGGAATCGGGGACGTTACCCGGCCCCTTACACCTGCTGTCATTTCAGCGTTACATACGGCAGTGGATGAGATGGGAGAAGCCGCGACCTTCCACGGCTACGGGCCGGAACAGGGATATGACTTTCTGCGGGATTTGATCATCAAATATGATTATGCGCCGCGGGGCGTCTCCCTTGACCCGGATGAGATTTTTGTCAGCGACGGATCCAAAAGCGATACCGGCAATATCGGCGATATTTTCGGTCTGGACAATCGGGTTGCGGTGTGTGATCCCGTTTATCCTGTTTATGTAGATACCAACGCAATGGCCGGCAGAGCCGGGGATTACGCGGCAGAGCTGGGCAGATGGAACCGCTTAGTGTACATGCCGTGTACGGAGGCTACGGATTTTATGCCGGAGCTGCCGGAAAAGGAGATTCCGGATCTGATCTATTTATGCTATCCGAACAATCCCACCGGAACGGCTATTACTAAGGAGGCGCTGAAAAAGTGGGTCGATTTTGCCAGAGAGCACCATTCCGTGATCCTTTACGATGCGGCATACGAAGCGTATATCACAGAGGACCTGCCCCACAGCATTTATGAGATCGAGGGCGCGAAGGAATGCGCCATTGAATTCAGAAGCTTTTCGAAGAATGCGGGTTTTACCGGTACGCGCTGCGCCTTTACGATTGTTCCGAAAGCCCTGAAGGCTTTTACCGCAGATGGCAGAGAGGCTTCTCTGAACAGCCTTTGGAATCGCAGGCACACGACAAAGTTCAACGGAACCTCTTATATTATTCAGCGCGGTGCTGCCGCAGTGTACACACCGGAGGGCCAGAAAGAGACCAAGGCGCTGGTGGCGTATTATTTAGAAAACGCAAAAATCATCCGTGAAGGTCTGGTCAGCGCCGGATATTCCGTGTGGGGCGGCATCAATGCGCCTTATGTGTGGATGAAGGTGCCCCAGGGCATGACCTCCTGGCAGTTCTTTGACGAACTGCTGAATCGGATCGAGGTGGTCGGTACGCCGGGCAGCGGATTCGGACCGAGCGGAGAAGGCTATTTCCGTCTTACGGGCTTCGGCAGCCGCGAGAATACAGCCGCTGCTGGTGAGCGGATCCGCAAGATGGCCTGATTGCCGGTCTGCCTGCCGGACGGAGTCCGTATAGCAGCTGCATAACTGAAATCGGAAAACGGCACGGGACGCCGCGGAAATTCTGCGGTGCCGTGCCGTTTTTATGGTTGCTTTCAGTCCTTTCAGGTTACAGAAGGCAAGTGCTGCGACCTTTCGGGAGAAGCTGCCGGAATAGAGGAAGGAGCAGCGGAAGGAGCAAAAGAACCGTCGCCAAAAGAGATGTCCCGGAAAAGGAGACCTTTCAGAGAAAGCAGAAATTGGAGCTCCTCCGGTGTAAAGTCCTCCCGGCTCTTCCATATGACCACGTCTCTTTTGTCATCGCCGAGCGGAGTCAGGGTCAGGAGGTCGAGGTTTCCAATTTGTATTTTTTGATCGGATGCCACGTGGTACGCCGTTATGACGGGAATACAAATTCCGCTTCCGATATCCTGGTAGCAGCAGACCTCGGTGCTGCCGTCCTGGTCATAGTCATACAGAAAACAGAAGCCCCATCGTATATTTTCCGTATAGACGCATACTGCGTTTTTTATGATATAGATTGTGTGTACGGGAAAGAAAAACGGAATGCCGTTCTTTTGCCGCATTTCTATCGAACAATATTTTAACTGATACGTTCCGTTTTGAT
>USLW01000414.1 GCA_900555605.1 uncultured Clostridium sp.
AGCGGCTCCGCCCTGCGGCAAAATCCGCCGACAGCATCATAAGTGCCGGGCCTTTTACCATGGATTCCAACGCGCGCACGGCGTCGATAGACGGGTGCGAGCTTAAGCTCAAGAACAAGGAGTTTGAGCTGCTGCTGTTTCTTCTGCGCCACCCGAATCAGGTTTTCAGCCGCGAGGATCTGTACGAGATGATCTGGGGGCTTGAGAGCATGGGCGACAACATAACCGTCGCCGTTCACATCAACCGTCTGCGCGAGAAGATTGAAAAAGACCCCTCCGCGCCGGAATACATTCAGACCGTCTGGGGCGTTGGATACCGTTTAAAAATCGTTTAAAATTGATTTATTGCAGGTTTAATCTGTTCTCCTATACTGGCATTGTCCGATAGGGAGGACAGATTTTTTATATCCGGTCGAGCTAAGGCTCCCACTCACCCCCACCCCACAAAATCAGCAGCTCTCATCCCCCCAAAAAGATGCAGCAGCTCTCTCCTCTTTCTTCTTTTAAATATTTTTACGAGTGGGAGTCTCAGCTTGGCCGGAGCATATCGGAACATAAAAGGAGAAAAACAATATGAAAAACAGGATCATGCATAAGGACTTTGCAAAAGCATTCAGACTAATTTTAGTAATTTTCATCGTTTTGGCCGTTTTCACTGCAGTGGCCATTCCGCTGAGTCTGTCGCAGCAGATAGGCGACGCTTCACACTCCCGCCAGCAGGCACAGGCCGCCGACATGACCGTGCATCAGGCGGAAAGAGCGCTCAAAAGCAGCATTACTCCACTCAACGCAACAAACTATGCAATCATCGGCGGACTCGGCGTTCTCTGGGCGGTACTCGTTTTGTTCTACTGGTTTGACGTTGTAGCCTGGCTCTATAAAGAGGCCGTGAACGAGGGAATGAACAAATCTCTTTGGCCGATCCTCGGGCTGTTCTTCAACTTCCTTGCCGCATTTGCTTTCATGATCGTCCGCGACCGTCCGTCGCGCGTCGGAAAGGCAGCGCAGGCATAATGCACAAGCGTGCCTATTGTATCTTCTATCAGTCTGCGTAAGTTTCTTTTTTCCTCGGCGGCAAGGAGAAAACGACGCTGAAAGAAATCTCCGAGGTTTTGGGGAAAGAAACGATTGACAGCTGTCGTATTTGTAATCCTCGATGGACAGCCGGATATAGAGGGCATACGGAAGCTTCATTGTTAATAGCCAGCGGAGCAACACCACAACAGACGCAGGATTTTTTAGGTCACGAGACTGTTAGAACGACAATGAATATATACGCGCATTGCCTCAACGAGGCTAAAATTGAGACGGCAAATCTTATGAACGAAATTTATTTTTCTTAACTTTTGGACGTATTTTTGGACGCATTGTAAAAAGTGCCCGTGTTTGTGTTTTTCAATTTGCCGTAAAAAGCTTGCAAAAACGCAAAAAAGACCCGAAAGCGTTAACTTTCAGGTCTTAAATGTTGGTGGAGAATAGCAGACTCGAACTGCTGACCTCTCGCGTGTGAGGCGAGCGCTCTAACCAGCTGAGCTAATTCTCCGCAGCTTTTGTATTATAGCATGATGCTGCGGACATTTCAAGGAAAAATTGCGCCGCGCTGCGAAAATGCAGTGCGGCGCTGTTTTTTTGTATCAATCGAACTTCTGCTGAGCTTCGTAATCGGTGTACTGGCGGTCAAATTTCTTTTCCTCGGGCAGGAGGTCGAGGCCGATGGTGCCGCCGGGATTCATGTTATACTTCGGGTCAAAGTAGTTCTTGAGCACCTTGAACACACCGTATTCCTTCTCGCCGACGTAGCCCTCGAGCCAGGGCGCGAACATCTTGCCGATGCCGTGGTGGTGGCTTATAGACGCACCGGAGCGCTGGATAGCGTCAAGAATTGTGGTGTGGTATGCCTTAAACGCCTTCTCGTCCTGCATTTTCGTCAGGAAGATGAAATACAGGTTCGCACCCTGCGGATAGCAGTGGCTCATATGAGTTGTGACGACGGTGTTTGGCAGCGCGTGGCAGACCTTGCGCACGTCAAGATGCACCTGCTCCATGTTCGACCAATTGACGGTGCACTCAAGGGTATCGGTGGTGATACCGAAGTCCATGAGCGTATC
>USLW01000415.1 GCA_900555605.1 uncultured Clostridium sp.
CAGCCGCCTAACAGCAGGGAGGCAATTGTGTTTGTTGACTGCGCGGACCCGAATAACAGCCGGGATATCGAACCCATGAACGGTCTGTTCGGTGATAACTACTACATGCAGATGGTACATTATATCCGCCGTTATAAAGGAGCCGCGCCCCGGGTGGATGTGGGGAAAAACAAGAATATCGACATACAGGGGGAATTCGGACAATGGGAGGATGTTACGGCGGTTTATCTGGATTACCGGGGAGATACGGCAGCGCGCAGCGCAACAGGCTTCGGCGGAATCCGCTATCAAAATAATACAGGCAGAAATGATTTCTGTGTGCTGAAGGCTGCAAAAAACGGAAGATCCGTGTACTTCTATGCGCAGACGGCGGAGACGATTACTGCTCCGGGTCAGGATCATTGGATGACGCTGTTCCTTTCCAGCGGCAGAACAGATACCGAGAAATGGTACGGATATGATTTTGCGGTGAACCGCACTGCGCTTTCCGGCAATCAGGCTGTCCTTGAGCGCCGTAGCGGCGGAGCCTGGGTGCGGGTGGGCACGGTCTCCTTCCGGACAGAGGGCAATCAAATGATGATTGAGATTCCGCGTACGCTGTTAGGCCTGCCTTATGACGGCGGAAACGGCCTGCTGGATATCCGATTTAAGTGGGCGGACAATTATCAGAGTGAAGATCATATTTGGTCTTTTTATAAGGATGGGGATGCGGCGCCTTACGGCAGATTGAATTATGTGTTTTCAGAAAAACAATGACCGTATGCATCCGTGTATGATAAGCGTGCAAGGAGGGAGTCTATGGACGGACTGCTGGGAATCAGCACCTATAACGGGACGATGGTAAGGCCTCATGATCATCCCTTTTGGGAGCTTGCCTATTATACGGATGGAACGGGAAGCAATTGTATTGAGGGGCGGGATTATGATTTTGATCCCGGCGTATTGCTTGTAATCCCGCCGCGTATCATGCACGGAGAACATTCAGAAAAGCCCTTCAGCAATATTTTTATGCAGTTTCAGAAATGTGAGCTTGACAGCGCGACAGTACATTTTTTTAGAGATAACGTGCAGGAGGATCTCTATATTCTGCTGAATCAGATCCACCGAAAGATGCTCTATAAGGGGAATCGCTGGCAGTTTATTATTGCGCGCCTAATGGATACGCTGTATGAATACCTTTTGTCTATGCAGGATGCCAATGAAAAGTCAATTTGGGTAGAGCGCTTTGAGCATGTCCTGTGTGATAATCTGTCCAACCCTGATTTTGATATCGGGGAAGCAATCGGGAACATCCCTCTTGCAGACCGATATTTCAGAATTCTTTTTACAAAAGAAACAGGAAAGGCGCCGCTGCAGTACCTGCTTTCTAAACGAATAGAAAAAGCGAAATACCTGCTTTCCTGCACCACCTTTACGATCCGGGAGATCGCGGACGATGAGCTGGCTCCGGGTCACGTGATCCGTATTATTTTTCCCGCTTATTTAAAAAGCATTGCGGGACAGGGCCGAAGGATTGGAGAAAGCAGCAGCTCAGGGCGTATTCTCCTGAAAAATAATTTTACGCGGCGCTGCATGCCCTATGCGCCGCAGCGCTGTTCATTCTGCGCCAAAAACAACAAATCCGATTCAGCTGTCTATATTTTCTGAAAAAAGAATCCGCGGCTCACCTTTTTTGATGAGCCCGCGTTTTTTTTGCTGTTTTTTTACAGCTTCCTCTTTGATCTACTTTTCCATCCGTTTCCGGAAGAAATATTAAAAATGTCCATCTTTATATAAATATCATCTATTCTATACGCCAGATTCAGGCATTATGATTTGATTGATACAGATCCTAAAAATAAACGGACGGATGCCGGATATATATTGTGATGGCATCAAATAACATTCGGGAGGAAATGCGATGAGTAAAAAGACGGGCAGTTTATTAATTTTGTTTGTATGCCTGTTTATTGCCGGGGCCTGCTATGCCGCCAATGCGGATGCGGCTGAAAGCGGCACCGCTGAATGGGTGCGTTTTCCTTATCATGCCTCTGCCGCGAAAAGCTGCACGTATTTGTATGTGGTAGGAGGCTATCATTCGGTAGACAACGGCTGT
>USLW01000416.1 GCA_900555605.1 uncultured Clostridium sp.
ACATCGGCTCGGCACCGCTGCCATAGAAAAAGGAGTCATTATTGTACTCCAGCAGGCAGTTCATTTCCATAACCTCGTTCGGAATCACGACGTAAGTTGCGGAACCGCCGATATATTGGTAAGAATATCCCGGCGCATCCAGACTCCCTTTATAATTCAGCGCCGGCTGGATTGCAAATTTTTGGCCGACGCGGAACTGATTCTGCCATTTTGCCCCCACCTCTACGATCTCACCGCAGAATTCATGGCCGATGATCACCGGCTTCTCCGCCACATTGTCCGGTACTCTTTTATGATCGCTGCCCTGCTTGGCGGCCTTATAAGACGACATGCACACGCTGTCAGAAATAATATGCGCCAGAATCTCGTCGTCCTTGATTCGGGGCAGTTCAAATTCCTCCAAACGCAAATCCTCTTTCCCATACAACCGAACTGCTTTTGTTTTCATCTCAAGATCCTCCTGTACTATGTATCTCTGGTTAACAAAATAAACATAAAAAATGCCGTAACCGATTGTACCACACCCGGACAAAAAATCCAATCCTAATATTTCAGCGCAGCCTGCCGCAAAAGCATTTTACAATCTCAGACTCAATCTCAACACCCCTTTCCAAAAAAAGCGCCGTTTTCTTTGGCTGCCCGTACCGTACATCTCTGCCGTAAAAACAGAGTGAGACTTGTTATCCCTGCCATAATATAGTACAATATAAGTGTTTTGACTTATTTCAATCAGGAGGTTTCAGATATGAAGCAATATAAAGGACCAATCGTGACCATCATCATGGACGGGGTCGGACTGAGCAAAAATGAAGAGGGAAATGCAGTCAGACTGGCCCATACGCCTACCTTGAATAAATTGATGGCCGAATATCCCTGGGTGCCGCTGAAAGCCCACGGAACAGCCGTAGGGCTTCCTTCCGACGAGGATATGGGCAACTCCGAGGTCGGTCATAATGCCATCGGTGCCGGTGCGGTATACAGTCAAGGTGCCAAGCTGGTAAACGAATCTATTGAAAGCGGCGCAATGTTCCGCGCATCGGGCTGGCGTGAAATCATCGAGAATGTGAAGCAAAATCATTCTACGCTGCATTTCCTCGGCTTATTCTCTGACGGTAACGTGCATTCCCATATCAACCATTTAAAAGCAATGATCAAGCAGGCAAAAGCAGAAGGCGTATCCTGTGTCAGAGTCCACATTCTGCTGGACGGCCGGGATGTGGGGGAAACCTCTGCGTTAGATTATGTACTGCCTTTTGAAACTTTTATCGATGCCCTCCGGGCCCCTGATTTTGATGTAAAAATTGCTTCCGGAGGCGGCAGAATGTCAATTACCATGGACCGCTACGAGGCAGATTGGTCTATGGTCGCCCGTGGATGGGATACACATGTATGCGGTGAGGGCAGAATGTTTCTTTCCGCGGCAGAAGCCATCGAAACATACCGCAAAGAATCGGGCTGTATTGATCAGGACCTGCCGGCATTCGTTATCGGCGAGCCGGTAAACGGCGTTATGCGGCCCGTGGGAAAAATCAACGACGGAGACAGCGTCATCTTCTTTAACTTCAGAGGCGACCGTGCCCTTGAGATCAGCAGAGCCTTTGAGGATCCGTCTCTGCAGACCTTTCAGCGAACGTATTTTCCGAAGGTATGCTATGCCGGTATGCTCCAGTATGACGGAGATCTTCATATTCCCTCCCGTTTCTTAGTGAATCCGCCCTCTATCTCCAATACCATGGGAGAACTGCTGGCCAAAAACGGAATCGGACAGCTTGCCATTGCGGAAACACAGAAATTCGGCCATGTGACATATTTCTGGAACGGCAATAAAAGCGGAAAATTTGATGAATCCCTGGAAACCTACATCGAAGTGCCCTCTGACGTCATTCCGTTTGAGCAGCGCCCTTGGATGAAAGCCGCACAGGTCACAGATCGTTTGATTGATGAGCTTAAATCACAAAACTACAAGTTTGCGCGGGTCAATTTTGCCAACGGCGACATGGTCGGCCATACGGGAAATCTGCTTGCTGCCGAAATTGCGGTAGAAACAGTTGATCTTTGTCTTTCCAGAATTCTTCCGGTCATCGACAGCCTC
>USLW01000417.1 GCA_900555605.1 uncultured Clostridium sp.
GTGCATCTTGCAGCTTCGCGGCGTGCGGCCGTTTCTGTCCAATAAGTTTGATATCACGCAGCACAGGAATTACAAATACCTGTCGGATGCAAACCCCAAAAATGAATTTGACATTGAAAAGTTCCTCTCTCACCGGCTCAAGCCGAAACAGGACGAGGCTTACAATGTTTTTGAGGTAGATGTGTCCGAAGCGGATGAAGCAGCGGGTGAACAGCACGCTTTTTCATAAAGATTTATCAAGGCAGGAGGCTTGATACACCATGACAGACAGAAGATACCGGCTCATACTGCAAGGCCGGAGCGAACAGAAGCAATCAAAAATTGAAAGGAGACGCCGGAATCGGGAGCCGCACAGCGGTTTTCGCTCCGGCGCTTGCATTGTGAGAATCTATTTCTAACCCAATATCCCGCATATTCCGGCATACACATTTATGGATTTCTTTAACTCTGCTGTTGATGTTCTGCAAACTTTGGTCATCGCCCTTGGCGCAGGTCTCGGAATCTGGGGCGTCATTAACCTGCTGGAAGGATACGGAAACGACAATCCGGGGGCTAATGCTCATGTGCGATAAAGTAACACCACAATATGACAGGCAGCCGCCCTTGCTATTCCGAACAAAGGGACACAGTATTAGAAGAGTTCACGACTTTATGCTATACTTAAAATACTAAAAAAGTTTGTAACGATTGCTTGTTTCCGCAATCTTATTTATAAAGGGGGTGAGATGGTGAGTGATTTTGACGCTATATATCAAGAATACGGAAAGACCGTATATTGCTTTCTGCTTTCATTATCACGAGATGAAACATTATCAGAGGAATTGACGCAGGAAACAATGTTTCGAGCAATTATGAATATCAGCTCTTTCCGTGGCGATAGCAAAATCTCCGTTTGGCTCTGCCAGATTGCAAAGAATTTGTATCTTGAATGGATGAAAAAGAACAAACGAATAGTCCCCATTGATGAAAGCATAGACCTTTACGATAGCGGCAGAGATATTGCGGCTGAGTTAGCAGACAAAGACATTGCCGACAGAATCCTGCAACATCTGCATGAACTTGAAGAACCATATAAAGAAGTTTTCACACTTCATGCATTGGGAGATATACCACTGAAACGCATCAGCCAGCTTTTCGGAAAAAGCGATAGCTGGGCGCGAGTTACTTACTATCGAGCCAAAGCTATGATTACTGCCAAGTTAGAGGAGGGAGAAAAATGAAAAAGATTGAGTGCTACATCGTTCAGGACTTGTTGCCTCTCTATATAGACCATGCTTGCAGCAAACAGACTACTGAGGACATTGAAGGTCACTTGCAGTCTTGCGAAAGCTGCAAAAAGCTATATGAGGAAATGAGTTCAGATATTTGTTCTGCATTGCAAACTCCGGAGTTTGACAGCCGGAAAATATTTCGTCATGCAAAGAAAAGCGTTCTTGCTATCATCCTTGCTTTGGCTGCTGTCATAAGTTGTTTCGTGATTAACGCAGGCGGCGCTTGGATGGGTGGAAGAGCAGACATATCAAACCTGATTGTTACCATCCTCTATGTAATCTTCTGGAGTGTTTTCTCCGTTCGGTCAAGGGGATATGTACCACTTATCAAGGTTTCATTTGCGATTAGCTGTATTACCTTTGTTTCTGCCGCTGCCGGACTGATTGCACGGGCGCTGCATATCGGGGGATTTATCACTGGAATACTCAGTGTTTTTTCCTCAATTCCCTTTTATGGACTCAGGTTCTTTATGGACTGGACTGGACTGTATGTAATTGCAACGGCATTATCGCTTGCATGGCTTATCTACACTTGGCATTCCAAACGCAAATTGGAACATACCACAGATTTGAAAGGAGATTGAACTATGAGCAAGAAAGTATCAAGAATCGTCGGAGGAATCATGTTGGCAGTCGCTGTTGTCTTTGTTGCCGTAGCACTTGGACATCCCGAAATGAGTTTCCCATGGAGTAACACCGTAACTTATTCTCTGTACGCTGTTTATCTTGTAGCTGCGATAGTCTTATTAATCGCACCATTTAAAAACAAGTAACTATCAAGTAGCAAAGCCAGCCGAGCCAGTCAACGGTCAAGATGAAC
>USLW01000418.1 GCA_900555605.1 uncultured Clostridium sp.
GTCAAGCCAGCCCCTTTCTTTGCTGCCAAAGCCGAAATCCGTAAAGGGAACGGTGCAGAAGGATGGTATGTATACGGCGTACAAATACAATCCGACCTATACTTGTACGGACGAGAGCTTCTATTCCGCTGCGGCAGCTTTTTCGGAATATGGGGAAAGATTGTTCGGAATTACTTTTACTGAAGCTGCGGACGGGGAAATTCGCATCGCAAAGGATCCGGAAATTGAAAGCAGCGCATATCGCCTGGTATGCAGGGAGGATGGTGTGACGCTGTCTGCTTCTGATACGGAGGGGATCAATCACGGCTTTGCATCATTGCTTCAAATGATGGAGAAAATGGATAACGGTGTATCTATTCCGCGGCTTGAGGTGACGGACAGGACAGTGACTACCGCGGCATGATGGTAGATATTGCGCGCAACTGGCATGATATCAGTTTTCTATACGATTATGTGGATATGTGCTACTATTACAAGCTTAGTGTACTGCATTTGCATTTTACCGATTCTCAAAGCTATACGCTGCCTTGTACGTCATATCCGGAGCTGCCGACGGAAAACCGGCATTACACAAAAGAGGAGATTGCTTCTCTGGTGGAATACGCATATCAAAGAGGCATTGAGCTTATGCCGGAAATCGATATTCCCGGTCATTGTGAACCATTTCAGCAGAAATATCCGCGCATCTTTGGTACCAGCGGAATTATCTGCCAGCATGAAGAAAGTTTTCAGGCGCTGCGGGAGATATTTAACGAACTCTGCGCGCTGTTCCCGCATTCAAAATATATTCATATCGGTGGAGACGAAGCGGCTATTCAGAACTGGCTGAAATGCAATAAATGCAAAAAATATGCGGAGTCCCAGGGCATTGATGCAGATGGTATGCCGCAAAAGCTGGCATCGGAACAAATGTATGCGCATTTTATCATGCAGATTGCAGACGTGGTATTTCAAAACGGCCGTATTCCGGTTGCATGGGAAGGGTTTGCAAAGGAAGTCAACGATATGGTATCCAAGGAGATTCTGATGATGAGCTGGGAGAATTATTATCAGCCTACGCCGGATCTTCTGGAAGGCGGCTTTCGGATTATCAATTGCTCTTGGGTCCCGATGTATGTTGTAACGCCCAACACGCATTGGTCTCAGGAAGCGGTTTTTAATTGGAATATCTATTCCTGGAAACCGGTGCACGGCGGATCGCCCTATCTTGACGGATTGACAGTAGAACCTACGGATCAGGTGATGGGAGGCCAGCTTCTGGCATGGGGCGATGCGATTATGACGGCATATGCGGATAACCTTGAGGAGGGCATCCGGCAGGAGCAGAAGCTCCTTTTGGAACGCCTGCCCGCGCTGGCTGAGAATACCTGGAATGTAGCGGATAAAGAAATTACGTACGAGGCATTTACCGCTGCATACGAGGAGGCAAACAAGGATCTTGCGAAAATTCTGCGGAATTTTAAGAATCAATAGCTGCCTGAACAGGCAAATAGAAAGAAAGGATGGAGAACTGATGAAAAAGAGAGGTATTGCGATTACGCTTGTGTGTGCTCTTGTTTTTTGCCTTGCCGGCACTTTGCCGACGGTAAGAGCCGCGGAAACAATTCTTCCGATGGGCGGAGAAGGGGACGGCCCGGAGCGGTATCAGACTACAGAGCAGTCTGATTTAGGTGTTTCCTTTGAAATTCGGGATGCGAAGCTGACAGGTGTCGTAATCCCCAGCTGGTATGCGGGGGCGGTTTCCGCCAAACTGCTGCTATACCGCTGGGATACAGATTATCGGACAACAGTGGAAAAGTCGCCGATTTTTACTGATATTATTGAACATCCTGATAATCCGGCAACCTCCTGGATCGATCCGGGTATGCATGATTTCCGCGTGGATTTCGGACGTGCATTTTCCGAGGGGCGGTATCTCCTGGTATATCGCGCTTACCTGGGAACAGCGCTGTATGTGCCGGTGAAATCAGAGGTTGAGGGGATTACGTGCTATATTGACGGCGATGTATACGAAAGACAGTCAGGTGACAGCACGGTGAGGCCGTCGTTTCTGTTTAGCTGTATCCTCGATCCTGACG
>USLW01000419.1 GCA_900555605.1 uncultured Clostridium sp.
TGCTGCGCGCTGGGAAACATATTTATGAGAAGTGCCATGAAATCCGTACTTTCTGACACTGTACTTTTTATAATATTCATATGGAATCGCATATACGAAGGCTTCCTGGGGCATAGTCTGATGGAACGCCGTATCGAATACCGCAACCTGCGGCACCCCCGGCATAGCGGCCTGGCACGCCCGGATTCCGACAATATTCGGCGGATTATGAAGCGGCGCCAGCGGTACGCAGTCCTCTATGGCTTTCATTACCGCATCGTCAATGATCACAGAGGCATGGAAATGCTCCCCGCCGTGAACCACCCTGTGACCCACCGCAGAAATATCGGCCAGACTGCTGATGACACCGATTTCCCCATCTGTCAGCGCATTTACGACTTCTGCAATCGCCGTCTGGTGGTCGGGAAGATTCCGGCTGAGCACCACAGGCTCCTTTCCTTCCGCCGTTTGTTTAATAAACGAATTTTCGATTCCGATTCTGTCGCAGAGCCCCTTTGCCAGCACATGCTCTGTTTCTGCATTGATCAGCTGGTATTTTAAAGAAGAACTTCCGCAATTGATTACAAGTATGTTCATATTTCCGCTCCTTTGTCTCCCGTTTTTCTTTATATTTCGAGATCAGCCCTGGGCCTGTACGGCTGTAATTGCCACAACGCCGACAATATCTTCCGCAGAACACCCGCGAGATAGATCGTTTACGGGTTTTGCGATTCCCTGCAGAATCGGGCCGTATGCTTCAGCCTTTGCAAGACGCTGGGTAAGCTTGTAAGCAATATTTCCGCAGTTCAGATCCGGGAAAATGAGCACATTGGCATGACCGGCCACCGGACTTCCGGGCGCCTTTGACTGTCCGACGGAAGGTACCAGCGCCGCATCCGCCTGCAGCTCTCCGTCTAATAGTAGCTCCGGTGCCTTTTCCTTTGCAAGCCGTGTTGCTTGAATGACTTTCTCTGTCAGTTCGCTTTTTGCACTGCCGTATGTCGAATAAGAGAGCATCGCAACGACAGGATCCTTCTGCACCAGCTGTTTGAATGAATTTGCAGATTCTATCGCAATATCTGCAAGTCCTTCAGAATCGGGATTCTCCACAACGCCGCTGTCCGCATAAACAAAAACGCCCTCCGCACCGTATTCACAATTCGGAACCACCATAACAAAAAATGCAGACGCCATTTTTGTGCCGGGCTTTGTTTTCAGGATCTGCAAAGACGGCCGAACCGTATCTGCAGTGGAATGCGCCGCGCCGGAAACCATGCCGTCCGCCTCGCCCATTTTCACCATCATTGTAGCAAAATATACATAATCCTTCATCATTGCCTCTGCCTTTTCAGGCGTAACGCCTTTGGCTTTTCTAAGCTCATAGAACGCGCTGACATAATCGTCAAACCGTTCATACGCGGCCGGATTCACGATTCTGCATTTAGATATATCAAGTCCGCCTGCCAGAGCGGCAATTTTTTCGGGATCACCGACTAAAATGATATTTGCGATTCCGCGCTCCTGCACCATTGCCGCAGCTTTTATGGTGCGGATATCTTCACTTTCCGGCAAGACAATCGTTTTCATATCCGCTTTTGCCCGTGCACAGATCTGCTCCAAAAAATTCATGATATGCTCCACCTTTCCTATGTTAAGATCGCGATTGCAATCGCTAAAAAAATCGGGCAAAAGTCCTTGGACTTACAAGCCCGACGATTATTTTACCGCGATTGGCGGTAATTGGCAAGCGCTTTCTTTATTTTACGGCTCTCTCTGCAAGGTTCATTCCTGCTCTCTCAGGTTGATAAAACGAGAGGCCGTGATATAAGAGATGCCGTCTTGTTCTGTCGTAAGCTCCAGATAGTAGCATGTCGCCTCCGGCGGCACCGTTGCCATGACCGTACGGCTCCGCCTGTCCACATCAGCAGAAACGCTCTGCCACTCCGAACACAGCGAAGCAGCGGCATTTTCCGGCTGTTTCGTATATGCATAGCGTTCTGTAAGATAATACAGCTTTGCCCGAACAGAGGCGTTCTCATGGCAGGTAAACGTGCAGGAAACGGCGCTTCCCGGCGCAGCGGCTTCCGGCTGGTC
>USLW01000420.1 GCA_900555605.1 uncultured Clostridium sp.
GTTTTTAAAACTTAGCTAATGTTTAGGTGTAGTATTATTAATAATAAGAAGGAGAAGATGAAATGAAAAAAATTCTGATCATTGAAGACGACAATAATATTGCGTCTCTTGAACGAGACTATCTGGAAGCAAACGGCTACGCGACCGATATCGAGCATGACGGGGGCAGCGGGTACCAAAAGGCGCGGACAGGCGATTTTGATTTGATTTTACTGGACATCATGCTTCCCGGAATGGATGGCTTTGAGATCTGCCGGGAGGTCAGAAAGGAAAAAGATATTCCGATTATTTTGGTAACGGCTAAAAAAGAGGATATTGATAAAATTCGGGGGCTTGGATTAGGCGCCGACGATTATATTGTGAAGCCTTTCAGCCCCAGTGAGCTTGTGGCACGGGTAACGGCCCATATCAACCGGTACGAACGGCTGGTATCCAAATCAGAGACTGCGGATACAAAAGATATGATTGAGATCGGGGGTATGCGGATCGAACTGAAGGCAAGACGTGTATTTGTAAATAATAAAGAGGTCACGCTGGCCAATAAGGAATTTGATCTGTTGTTTTTCTTGGCATCAAACCCGAACGTAGTGTTCAGCAGGGATGCATTATTTGACCGGATTTGGGGAATGGATTCTATCGGAGAGACTTCTACGGTAACGGTACATATCAACAAGCTCAGAGAGAAAATAGAAAAGGATATGTCGAAACCTGAGTATATCGAGACTGTGTGGGGAGCTGGATACCGATTCAGAGGCTGACAGGCGCTGTGCGTCTTATTTATCATGAAGAAAACAGAGAAAGGAGCCATATACCGGTCTGTCTGCAAGCCCGGAATATGAGATGAAAGCATATGGAAACGTATCAAGTTTGCTTAGAAAAGCTGGTGGAGGAATTTCAATTTCAGGTATGGTGCTGCAAGGAGAAAATTCCTGAAATTTTTGTGGAGTGTCCGGATTTGAACCGTCCGGGACTGGAATTGGCCGGATATTCAAAACAATTTTCGAACGACAGAATTCAGCTGCTCGGAAATGTGGAAATGTTTTATTTAAAGGAATTGTCTATGCAGACGCGAAAAAAAAAGCTTGAGGGAATTTTCTCCTTCGGCTTTCCGTGCATGATCATTGCCAGAGGAATGAAGCCTTTTCCGGAACTGCTTTCTATTGCGGAGAAATATCAGATTCCTGTTTTTGGCGCAGAGGAAACCACAACAGAAGTTTATAGCGCACTAAACCGTTTCTTGAGCGTTCAGCTTGCCCCCCGGGAGACCATGCACGCCGGACTGGTGGAGGTTTACGGCGAAGGCGTTTTGATTACGGGCAACAGCGGCGTGGGCAAAAGCGAGACCGCGCTGGAGCTTGTGAAGCGCGGTCACCGTCTGGTAGCTGACGATCTGGTAGAGATCCGGCGTGTCTCAAATAAAACGCTTGTGGGCGCCGCGCCTGATATTATCCGGCATTTTATTGAAATCCGCGGCATAGGATTACTTGACGTCAGGCGGTTATACGGCGTGGGCGCAGTGAAAATGACAGAGAATATCCAATTGGTGATTTCTCTTGAGCATTGGGAGGAAGGGAAAGAATATGACCGGGTTGGACTGGAGGATCAATATACGGATATTCTCGGAATCCGCGTACCTTCCCTTACGATTCCCGTTCGTCCCGGCCGAAATCTGGCGATCATCGTTGAAGTTGCCGCCATGAACAGCAGGCAGAAAATGATGGGATATAATGCCGCGAAAGAGCTGAACCGCCGGGTATTTGAGGGAAATGCGGGGCTGAAGGGCGGAAGCTTTTCTGATACAGGTCCCTGGCGCTGAAGCGCCGGGTCGGCTTACCTGCATGTGCAGCCGCGCATGTATGTATACGGCTGGGATCACAGATCGGCCGGGGGAATGCGGAGGTGAATAACCGCGGGTTTTATCTGGAATTTTTGCGTTCAAGGGAAAGGGTTGTGATATCATGTACCAGGAGCTCATTGATTTTTTGGGAAAGGAACGGGTCCTGTGCGGCGAACCGTTAAGCCGCCATACGTCCTTTAAAATCGGCGGTCCTG
>USLW01000421.1 GCA_900555605.1 uncultured Clostridium sp.
CCTCCGAATTTTTCGGAGGCCGCTGTAAAAGATGAATTTTTTCACAGCGAGAGAAGACATTTGCCTGCGCAGCCCCCGACTGCTTCGGTGCCCTTGAGGCCGCATAACAGATGTGATATAATAAAAATAATTGTTGTGCTGCTGCGGGCGGCGGAATGGAGGAATCGATGAAACTTGTATTTTCAATTATGCATGATGAGGATGCACCGAGAGTTATGGATGAATTGAACAAGAACGGTTTTATGGTAACGAAGATGTGTTCATCGGGAGGCTTCCTGAAGGCTGGAAACACCACACTGCTCGTCGGAGTTGATGAAACGCGGGTGGATGAAGTGCTTCTGATCATTGAAGCGAAGTCAAAAAGTCGGAAACAGCTTGTAAATACGTCTCTGACATCAGGTTCAGCGCTTGGCGGAGGGGTATATATGTCCTATCCGGTAGAGGTTACAGTGGGCGGCGCGACGGTTTTTGTAGTGGATGTGGAAAAGTTTATCAAGTATTAAACGGTGATATCAATGATATTTGATGATATTTTGGGACAGGAGCGCGTAAAGCATGTGCTGACCGAGTCGGTATCGGCCGATAAGATCGGTCATGCATATCTTTTTCACGGTCCGGACGGTGTGGGAAGAAAATCAATGGCTTTCCGCTTTGCCGCGCTGCTTCTGTGTACAGGCTCGGAAAAAGAGACGGATCGCGAACCGGGGGGGCCAGAATATAAAGCGTGTTCAGCAGATACCTGCAAATGCTGTCAAAGCTGCATCTTATATAAGAACGGTACCAATCCCGACATCCGGCTGATCGGAGAACAGGATGGGAAGAGTACGGTAGGTGTTGAAGCAATCCGTGATTTGCAGGAGGATATTCTGACGGCGCCTCTTTACGGACGGCGTAAGGTATATATTATTGACCGCAGTGAAAGGCTGACGCCCCAAGCACAGAACGCACTGCTGAAGACGATTGAAGAACCGCCTTCCTATGCGGTGATTATTTTAATTTGTTCCAATATTTCTTTGATTCTGGATACGGTAAAATCCCGTGTGGTAAAGATTGATTTTACACGGAATTCCGACGAAGAGGTGAGACAAGCATTTTTGTCGGCGGCAGATTCAGAGGGCGGCGGACTCGACCTTAATTTGGTATGTGCTTATGCAGACGGCGTGATCGGACGCGCGCTGGAGTTTCATAATACAGAGCTGTATCAAAAGCTGCGGCGGGATCTTTTTGTCTGTCTTGAACGCCTGACAGATGGAAAGGAACAGTCTGCCC
Source organism: uncultured Clostridium sp. (assembly GCA_900555605.1). Classification (GTDB taxonomy): domain Bacteria; phylum Bacillota; class Clostridia; order UBA1212; family UBA1255; genus UMGS1851. The sequence goes on from USLW01000421.1 coordinate 1,270, forward strand.
GAATTATTGCAGAGCTGTTTACGGCAAATGACCAGTGCCGGGAATACCTGTTCTTTTCACTGCTCTCATTTTTACGGGATATTATGCTTGAAAGCAGATTCGGGAAGAATGCAAAGCTGCAAAACCGTGATATGTACGGCGAAATTTATGATTTAAGCAGAGATATTGGGTATCATAAGGCTATGCGGTGTATTCAGATTGCCGATGATACATGGCGGCTGCTGAGCCGAAACGTCAATTATAAGCTGGCGGTTGAATCAATGCTGATCAAGCTACAGGAGGTTGTCGCGTGATAGAGGTAGTTGGAGTACGTTTTAAAAATTCCGGTAAAATGTATTATTTCAGTCCGAAGGGGCTGCAGATCGCGCAGGGGATGCATGTAATTGTTGAGACTGCACGCGGGATGGAATACGGTGATGTGATAGCGGGCAACCGTCAGATACAAGAGGAAGAGGCGATCTTACCGCTGAAAGATGTGATTCGGATTGCAACTGACGAGGATGAAAAAATCCATCGGCAGAATAAGCGGAAAGAAGAAGATGCATTTCGGATCTGTGCGGAAAAAATTCAAAAGCATAAGTTGGATATGAAGCTGATTGATGTCGAATACACATTTGACAATAATAAGGTGCTGTTTTATTTTACGGCTGACGGACGCATTGACTTCAGAGATCTTGTAAAGGATCTGGCATCCGTATTTAAAACAAGAATTGAGCTGAGACAGGTTGGCGTCAGAGATGAGGCAAAGACAATCGGCGGCTTGGGTATTTGCGGAAGAGCGC
>USLW01000422.1 GCA_900555605.1 uncultured Clostridium sp.
CGGAAAAGGGCTCCGCGCTGATTACGGCTTCTAAAAAGAAAGCAGAGGAAAAAACCGCGAAAATTTTAGAAAAGCTGGGAGAGGAAGATGCAAGAGAACTGATCCGTATTTTCGGACGGCTGCGTGCAATTGTGCAGGAAGCGCATGAGGAACAAAAGGTTGACTGCGGCGGCCGGTCTTAAGGCGGGTCGCTGCATAGAAGAATGGAGGTTTATATGAAGCTGATTTTGAAATATCTGAAACCGTTTGCCCTATTGGTGGTTGTTTGCTTGATCCTGCTGTTCGGCCAGGCAATCTGCGACCTGAGCTTGCCGAACCTGATGAGCGATATCGTCAACACCGGTATCCAGATGGGCGGCATTGAGGAGGGCGCGCCTGAAATCATCAGCAGGGACGGCTTTGCGCTGATGCATTTTTTTATGACGGAAGAAGAACAGAACGCCATGAAATCCGCGTATGCATATGCAGAGGGGGGCAGTGCAGAGGCCTTACAATATAAGAAAAAATATCCCGGCGCGGCTGATACGGATCTTTACATTTTAAAAAAGCAGCTGAAAGACACGGAGCGGGAGGCTGCCGATACGGCGTACGGCAATGCGGCATATGCGTTTTTGTTATATATGGAAGATCTGATGCAGCAGGCGGGTCAGGAGGCGGTCCTGGGCGACGAAAACGGCATGAAAGATGCGGATGTGAAAGAGCTTTATCAGATGATTCCTATGCTGTCGGCTCTGCCTGCCGGTTCGCTGACCGTTTACATAGAGCGTGCCGCCGGTACGGACAGTATGATCCAGGGACAGGTGGGAACCGGCTTTACCAAGCTTTTTTACGGAGAACTCGGCGCGGACCTGAATCAAATACAGCAGCATTATATCTTGATCACAGGACTGAAAATGCTGGGCATTGCTTTGCTTGGTGTGGCGGCAACGGTTGTGGTGGGCTTTTTGGCGGCCCGTATTTCCTCTTCAATTGCTAAGAAAATGCGGCACGATCTCTTTGCAAAGGTCAGCAGCTTTTCCGGCGCGGAGTTTGACCAGTTTTCTACAGCCTCTTTGATCACGCGGACGACGAACGATATCCAGCAGGTGCAGATGCTGGTGGTAATGGGAATCCGGATGATGTGTTACGCGCCCATCATGGGGATCGGCGGAATCATCATGGCTGTCGGAAAAAGTATTTCCCTCAGCTGGATCATTGCCATGGCGGTGGTTGTACTGCTGGGCTTGATTCTTGTGATTTTTGCAATTGCCATGCCGAAGTTTAAAGTGCTCCAAAAATTGGTGGACCGGCTGAATCTGGTCAGCCGGGAAAACCTCTCCGGTTTGATGGTAATCCGGGCTTTCGGCACGGAAAAGCATGAAGAGGAACGGTTCGACAAGGCGAATCAGGACCTGAGCGCCACCAACCGATTCGTACAGCGTACGATGTCGTTTATGATGCCGGCAATGATGCTGATTATGAACCTGGTGACCTTGGTCATCGTATGGGTCGGCGCCCACGCGATTTCGGAATCTACGCTGCAGATCGGCGATATGATGGCGTTTATGCAGTATACCATGCAGATTATTATGGCATTCCTGATGATTGCAATGATGTTTATCATGGTGCCCCGGGCATCGGTTTCCGCCGTACGGATCAGCGAGGTTCTGAACAGCGAGCTGATGATCCGCGACAGAGAGCAGCCTGTTTCCATGGGACAGGTAAAAGGCAATATTACGTTTCGCGATGTTTCGTTCCGCTATCACAAAGCAGAGGCTGATGTTCTCTCGCATATCTCGTTTACGGCTAAGGCCGGTGAAACGACTGCTTTTATCGGATCCACCGGTTCCGGAAAGTCCACGCTGGTCAACCTGATCCCGCGGTTTTACGATGTGACGGAGGGCGCCATTGAAATAGACGGTATTGATGTCCGGGATGTGCCGCAGAAAGAGCTGCGGGACAATATCGGATACATTCCGCAGAAGGGCGTTTTGTTTTCCGGCGATATTGCCTCAAATATCCGTTACGGCAAAGAGACGGCGACTGCCGCCGAGGCGGA
>USLW01000423.1 GCA_900555605.1 uncultured Clostridium sp.
GGCCCGTGCCTTTCGAAAAAAGCGGAGGCTGACGCTTACGCAGGTGCTATAGACTGCGTGCTTACATTTGAGGAGCTTACAGGCTGGCTCAAGGAAGAAAACATAGAGGTCTGTCCGGTTTCTGACAATGCCGGAAGAAGCAACAGAGCAAAGACAAGGCTGTATCCCACGACATCGGGCATTCTGCGTTCTATGAACAAGGACAACCCCGAATATCTCTATATGGCGATAGACGGTGTGGAGAACTGCCGTAACGCTCTGCGTGATATTATAGACGGCAACGTGGGAAAGTGCTTTATAGAAAGGCCCGCCTGCGTCAACAGCTGTATAGGCGGTCCTGCGATGGATAAAAAGCACGAGGGCGTTATACACGAAAGAAGGGCTGTGGACGAGTTTGCCGGAAGCGGCAGATTTGATACTGTGGAGCTTGCGGATATGACAAAATCGCTCCCGTTTATCAGTATGCAGAAAACCATGCCCGGAAGCAATGACGGAAAGTGCAATGGGGCAGATTCACTTATTGGAATCCTGCGGATTTGAGGATATCGTCATATCACTGAAAGCTTCCAGTGTGCCGATGATGATTGCGGCATATTGCAAAATGGCTGAGCTATGCCCGTATCCGCTGCATGTGGGTGTTACGGAAGCCGGCACCTCATGGGCAGGTACCATTAAATCGGCCGCAGGAATCGGCGCCGTTTTAGCACAGGGAATCGGAGATACCATTCGTGTTTCCCTGACCGGAGACCCGGCAGAGGAGGTAAAAGTAGGAAGAAACCTGCTGCAGGCCATGGAACTCGGGGGGGATCATTTGGTGACATTTATTTCATGCCCTACCTGCGGCCGCTGCAGAATCAACTTAATTGATATTGCCGGCCGCGTGGAAGAAGGACTTATGCGCATGGCGGATGCAGGTCAACTGAAAAATCCGATTACAGCCGCAGTGATGGGGTGCGCGGTGAATGGACCGGGAGAAGCGGCGCAGGCGGATATCGGGATTGCGGGCGGAGACGGCTGTGCGCTTCTGTTCGCAAAAGGAAAGATTGTAAAAAAGCTGATTGCGGAGGATATCGTCCCTTCCTTCCTGCAGTCCGTGACGGAACTGACACAATGAAAACGAAAAGCCGGCGCCTTGAGACGATTGCAAAGCTTGCAATGCCCTGCACATGCGGAGGCGATATCGGTACAGACCATAGCTGGCTGCCGATCATTCTGATACAGAAAGGCAAATGGAAGCGCGCGGTAGCTTCGGATCTCCGCCGGGGCCCTTTACTGGCGGCGGAAAAAAATATTGCTGAAAACGGATTGTCAGAACAGATTGAAATGCGCTTAGGTCCGGGCCTTAAGCCGTATCGTCCGGGGGAATGTGATAATTTTGTGATTGCCGGGATGGGAGGACCTGAGATCTGCGCGATTATAGAAGAATCGATAGAGGTTGCTTCTTCTGCAAAGGAACTCGTTTTACAGCCCAATACTGCTGAATATGAGGTACGCCGTTATCTGGACGGCCGGGGCTTTGAAATTACAGAGGAAAGGGTGGCTGTGGAACAGCGCCATGTGTACTTAATTATACGCGGCAGCTTTCATCAAAAGCGGCTTGCCGCTTCCCTGCGTGCGCCGCAGCGCGCATATACGATGGAAGAACGCATCGCGTTTCATACCGGATCGATTCTTTATAAGCGCGATGATCAGGAGACGGTATGCTATTATCAAAATCTGCGCAGAAAAACGGAACGGATTTTAAAAGGCATGTCTTGTTCACCGCTGCTGGATCCCGCCGATGCACAGCGGCAGGCGGAATATCAGGCTTTGTATCGATGGCTTGAACACAATGCAGAATGGAGTACAAAATGAAAGTATCAGAGATCATACAAATTATCGAACAGAAGATTGCGCCGCCGGAACTGGCTTTGCATACGGATTCAATTGGTCTCATGACAGGTTCTCCGGAGGCGGAGGTCAGCAGTGTATTTGTCTGTCTGGATCTGACGGAACAGCTTTTATCGGAAGCCGCAGCTT
>USLW01000424.1 GCA_900555605.1 uncultured Clostridium sp.
CCTTTATCAAGCCGAGTTCTCTTTCATCTACGAAAAATTTGACCTGTATCGGTCGTTTGCGGTTCCTGTTGTCTGGCATTATTCTACCTCTCTGCGTATCAGTATTCCTTTCATAAGCTCCGAATCATTATGGAAATCGCAGACGGTTTTCATTTCATCTTCCGTACAGCCGATTAGCAGCTTGATCTCGGAATCCCTTTTTAGCAGATCAACAGTGCAAATGATAGCATTGACATTGACAGAAGATAGAGAGCCTTTCCAAACGTCTATGCCATCGCCATCCATAGATGTGGTATTTTCAATATAGCCGTAATCCACGTCATACCGGATATGCGGAAACCGGGGATGCGTGCTGCCTTTCGGCCTGTCAATTACAATTTTCCCAGAAGATACAAGCGTATCGATCGCACTCCAAAAATCATGATCGTATTTCATATCCTCACCGTTTTGCTATTTCAAGACATACTTCCATGCACTGCTTTCTTGATAGTAGAAGAACTCGCTCAGATTTTCTTCTTTGAAAACCCATAGCATATCACGCATATCCAAAGACAACTTGAGATTAGGCCGATTGGCAATATCTTCCTACCAAACCCGACCTTCGGAGCTGGAATGTAATTCGCCATCAAAACAAGTTGTCTTATAAAGTAGCACAACAAACCTGCACTGATTTTCACACCAGTCTTTGATACCGCAGAGCTGGGGAGAACGGATATGCAGTCCAGTTTCCTCCTGCACCTCACGAATCACGGCATCCGTAAAGGATTCTCCCGGCTCTATATGACCTCCGGGGAAGGTGATGCCCGGCCAGTCCCGCTTTTCCGGTCGATCACGACAACTCGGCTGCCATCACAGATCATGCACATATTTGTAAATTCAACCGTTTCGGTTCTTGCCATTATGTTAAAACTCCTTCATCAAAAAAGTAAAACGGATTTACCACATTCTCCGCCCCGAACACTTTTATCGCCATTCGATACATGGCTCTTGCGTGGATACGGTCATGCCAGATAAAACGGCGCAGGACTTTACGCAGTGACCAATCCTCGCCATAGCTGCCTTTTCTGACGGTATTTTGCAGAAAATCAGGGTTAGATTCAAGCGATTCAAATCCCCGCTTGCGGCATTCGTATATGTTGCCGTCATGATCGGCATCCACAGCAATCTCCGCAAAATAATATGTATTCACATTCTTTGTATGCTCGTACATTTCATTTGCCGTGCGGGGAACTTGTCCGTAAAAGGTCTTGCGTTCGGGCGCAGCCGTTGCATTCTTATCGGGAACAGAATCATACAAGGCAAGAAAATCCTGCGCTGATTTCAGCGCAAGTGCCTTTAACTTTATATATTCTTCTGCTGTCAGCGGTGCTTTTTCACTTTCAAAAAGCACATCAGAGTCCGCGTCGCAGATCGCAAGCTCGGAAACCTTTTCTTCGATGATGACGATATCCATGCTTGTTACTGCTTTTTTGCCGCACCATTTGAGATAAGAGCATATTTCTGCTTGCATTTTCCGGACAGCGGCTTCCAATGTTTCTCCGCGGGTGTATGCACCTACAAAATCCACCGCATAAAGCAAGGTGTCTCTGCCGTTATGCTCCCATACACAGTTGATCGTCATATGGTATCTCTCCAATCGTCTGCTTCATGATAATAATTGAGCCTGATCTAAAGGCTGATATTCCGTGACCACTTCGAGATGCGCCTTTGAATCGCCATTCAAAACGATGACGGCATACGTAGCAGGTCATTGTAGATCAGATCGTCAAACGTGCCCACTAATTCGTGTATACACACAGTATGACACAGCAATCATTCTATTTTCAATAGGCGCGACGGAAGTTATCGCCATTTAGCAATATTATTTTGTGCTAAAATCTGATTTTTCGATTCTAACAGTGTCAATCATACTCTGCATCGAAATACCTATCTATCGACTTTACGGTTTTGAGGGGTATTTTGCTTGACCGCAAATATACGCACTCCCCAGCGAACGGTATCCGCTATGCAGCGATT
>USLW01000425.1 GCA_900555605.1 uncultured Clostridium sp.
GGCTGGATGCGCGCAGCGATATTTTATCTGCAGAAGGGATAAAGGCCTTTCTGCCGGAGGAATGCAGGGAGCAGCCGGTGCTGGTATTTCCGGTGGTGGATTCTACCAATACGCGCGGCAAACAGCTGGCCGGAGAGGGGGCGTCCCATGGTACCGCGGTGCTGGCGAATGCACAGACAGAGGGACGCGGCAGAAGAGGCCGCAGCTTCTTTTCCCCTGCGGACACGGGACTGTATCTGAGCCTGATCCTGAGACCCCGGCAGCGGATCGAGGATGCACTGCTGATTACAGTAGCAATGGCAGTCGCCGCCTGCCAGGCAATCGAAGCACTTTCCGAAGCACGGCCGCAGATTAAGTGGGTAAATGATATTTATCTGCAGGACAAAAAAATCGGAGGGATTCTGACAGAGGCGGTCAGTGATTTTGAAAGCGGCATGGTGGAAAGTCTTGTAGTAGGCATTGGGCTGAATGTCAGTACCCCGGAGAGCCGATTTCCCGAGGCGCTGCGCGCGGCGGCAGGCTCCTTTTTTCCTGAGGGGATTACGCGCAACCAGCTGGCGGCGGAAGTGATCTGCCGGCTTATGCAATGGCAGAAGAATCTTGCGGACCCGCGGCTGATGCAGGAATACAGAGCGCGCTTTCTTCTGTTCGGTCAGACCGTGTCTTATGAGATGAACGGCGTTGTACGGTATGGCACGGTACAGGATGTCAACGACCGAGGCAATCTGGTTCTGCGCGATGCAGACGGGGCCGTTGTGGTGCTGCAGTCGGGAGAGGTAACGGTCCGCAGGACGGACCGCGCAGTCCAAAATCACAATAAACAAAATCAGGAGGAATGAAAATGAAATCCTATCGGAAGGAATTATGGTTCCATGTTAACAAGCGCCGGGAATTTATCAACATCACCGATGATGTCGATGCATGCGTCAGAGAAAGCGGCATTCGGGAAGGGCTGGCGCTGGTGAATGCCATGCATATCACGGCCAGCGTTTTCATCAATGATGACGAAAGCGGGCTGCATAGGGATTTTGAGGTATTTTTAGAGAAATTGGCGCCGGAAAAGCCCTATGAACAGTATCTGCACAACGGCTATGAGGATAATGCGGACGCGCACATCAAGCGTACGATTATGGGAAGAGAGGTCGTGGTTGCAATTACGGAGGGAAGGCTGGATCTCGGCCCCTGGGAACAGATCTTTTACGGCGAATTCGACGGCATGCGAAACAAGCGGGTGTTGGTAAAGCTGATCGGGGAATCGTCCGACTCCGGATTGTAAGCCTAATGAAAGTATATTGCTTGCAGCCTTTTACAGGATGTGGTATATTGGCATAGTAATGATTTACTGTAATTGAATAAGGAGATGATTGAAATGGCTGTGGCAAAGGACAGCAAGACATTTGAAAATTTAATGGCGGCGTTTGCCGGGGAATCACAGGCACGGAATAAGTATACATATTTCGCAAGCGTTGCGAAAAAGGCGGGATACGAACAGATTGCGGCAATTTTTACCGAAACGGCGGAGCAGGAAAAGGAACACGCAAAGATTGAACTGCGGTATGCCCTTGGAATCGGCGATACCCTTGAAAATCTAAAGGAAGCCATTGCGGGCGAGCATTACGAATGGACTGAAATGTATAAGGAGTTTGCGGTTGTTGCGGAAGAGGAAGGTTATGCGGACATTGCGGAATTTTTCAGACGCGTGGCACAGGTAGAGGCTGAGCACGAAATTCGCTATCAAAAGTTGCTGGATAATCTGGAGAACGGCACTGTATTCCAAAAGGCGGAGCCGGTCAGATGGCAGTGCCGGAACTGCGGCTATGTGCACGAGGGACCGGAGGCGCCGGCAGTATGTCCCACCTGCAAACATCCGCAGGCATATTTTGAAGTTATGAAAAGCAATTATTAATCGGCGGCTGCATGCACATGTATCGGATTGTTGAAATGGATGCGGTCCGGGCGGCAGAAATTTCCTGCTGGCGGTATTCCGGACCGTATGAAATGTACAGCTTTGATCA
>USLW01000426.1 GCA_900555605.1 uncultured Clostridium sp.
GCTTTATCGGGTATCGGTTCAAAAAAGGATTACGTCGTAAAAAGTGAGGAATCCGTTAGATGGAGCTTCCGCTGAAGATACAATACCATATCGGTGCCGGCCGGATCCTTTGGGAGAAACCCCATGCTGTGATGTCCGGCCGGAATCTTCCTTTTAACGTTATTTTATATGTGCATTCAGGCTCTTACCGGCTGCAGAGGGAGGATGAACCGTGGCGGCGGTATCTGCCGGGAGAAGCTTTTGTCGTACCTCCTTTTATCACTCATGCAGTTGAAATTGATGAGGCCAGCGTCATCAGCTGGGCGCATATCTCGTATCAAGAAAGCGGCGGGACGGACTTTTTGTCCCGCTGCGAACTGCCGGATTCCTTTACAGGGGAGGCGGCGCGGCAGCTCGGGTGCTTTTGTGAAGCATTGGCAGAGGAAGCACGGCTTGACGACGATGTGATATCGGCCGTTCTATGTCAAAGGGATGCACTTTCGCTGCTTGCCTTTTTATTGCAGCAGCCGTCGGTGATTTATATGCGGCAGCCGCTTTCACAATTTGCAGAGGAGGTTTCCTGTTATATTTATGAACGGATCGGCACGGAATTTTCCATAAAGGAAATGGCCGCCGCGTTTCATATGTCGGCATCCGCCTTCCGCCGTGTTTTTACACATTATTTTCATGTGCCGCCGGTTGTTTTTATTCAGAAGCGCAGGCTGGAAATCGCCTGCGGGTACCTGCTGAACGAGGAGCTGACGGTGGCGGAGGCCGCGGAAAAGGCGGGGTATCACGATCCGTGCTATTTCTCCCGGGTGTTCGCCCGTTATTATCTTATGCCGCCCAGTCGATATAAAGAGAATTACCGTAGATCCGCCGGAATCGAAAAAAGAGAGCATACTTGAATATTTCTGCGCAATAGTATATCATTAACGGCGATCGCACAATTCGGGAGGCACAATCTATGGAGGACAAAAAGCAAAAGAAACGCGGCTGGTCGCCCCAGACAGTATTTTTGCTGCTGATAGGCGTGCTGCTTGCTGCTAAAATTATTTTTGATTTCTCCGGTTTCCGTGACTTTATTTCTGAGGCGGCCGGTTTTTTATTATCTATTGTCAGCTACCTGCTGGTGGGATTTGTAATCGCGTATGTGCTGAACGCATATATGATGGTCTGGGAAAAGCATGTATTTAAAAATATGAAGCGGCGCAGACTGAAAAAGGCGCTGTGCATTATTATTTCATATGTCACCTTTTTGGGCTTCATGGCATTTTTGATCTTTTCCATTGTACCGACGCTGGTGGATACGATCAGTTCCCTGACAAGCACGCTGCCCGGGCAGATCGAAAAAGCCCTGAAGGTGTATCAGGATCTTATGGAAGGAAAGTTTTTTGACCTCCCTGATTCAGTGAACGAAAATATCAAGCAGATTGTAATTTCCGTACAGGATACGCTGCTGGGATTTGTGAATGTGGACCGAATCACGGCGCTGTTCGCCACTACGGCCAACAGTATTTTCAATTTTATCATGGGCGTAATCGTTTCGGTTTATATGCTGATTGAGAAAAACCGTGTGATTGTTGTATGCAACCGCGTGGTGGATGCGATTTTTTCACGGAGCAAAGCGGATAAAATAAAGTGGGGCGGCCATCAGATCAACAATTTGATGAAGCAGTATTTTACGGGAAAGTTGCTGCAGGCGTTTATTATTCTGATTATTTCTTATATTGCGTTTACCATTGCAGGCATTGATTATGCGATTCTTTTTGCAGTAATCATGGGATTTACCAATATGATTCCGTATATCGGCCCGTGGATCGGCGCTGTACCGGTGGTTCTGGTCAGCGTGGTTACGGACGTCTGGCTTGGCGTCGCGGCTCTGATCTGCGTGCTTTCTGTCCAGGCGGTAGATAATTTCTTTATTACCCCCAAGGTAGTAGGGGGCAGAATGGGGATCAGCCCGCTGCTGGTATTGATCGGTTTGTGCATCGGCGGCAGCTTGTTCGGCCTCCCCGGTATGATTATGGGAGAT
>USLW01000427.1 GCA_900555605.1 uncultured Clostridium sp.
AGCCTGCGGTGCATATTACGGCTGCTGCTAAAGCAAGCGCCGTACAAGTCGTTTTCATTGCTGCCTTCCATTTTCTGTTGCGCTTCTGTTTCATTTGGTCACCTCATAATATGTACATGATTCATACCAATACATATTAAGTTCAGACCGTAAATATTCCGCTTTTTGGGAAAATAGAGGGATCGCCGGAGGCGTGCATATGATGTGCGATCCAGGCATCCGCACGCAGGAGAAGCGTACGGTCGTTTTCTTTGTTCAGCAGATCCATGGCTTCCGGAAGGGGCACCAGCCACCAGTTTAAAATTTCGGCCTCCTGGACCTGTACCGGGTTTTGCGCCGTATGCTCAAAACGTGCCGTAAAATATACCGCCTGCTTGTGGATGCGATGATTTTTTTCCATTGCGGTGTAGTAAAATGAATAGCGGAAATGCGGAGAAAACTCGGGCCGCAGGCCGGTTTCCTCCAGAACCTCCCGGCGGGCGGTATCCAGTTCGCTTTCATCATTCTCCGCATGGCCCTTTGGAAAGCCGATATGGCCGGAAAGGTTTTTGATCAATAAATATTTGCGGACCTGATCCTCTACGCAGTAGGTTACGGCGCCGCATACCTTTTCATAAAAAAATCCGTTGGCAGGCATATCGTTCTTATGCTTCTGCAGCCAGCTGGTTGCCTTAGCAAACAGCGCCGGATGCATCTCCGGATGGGAATATTCCTTCAGATCAGGAATAAAACCGTCGGCCCGCACCTCTTCCATTTCATAGGGAGGCAGCGCCGCCATGCAGAGCGCCTCCGCATAGAATAATTTTCCGTATGTAATGCGCCTTCCCGCTTTTTCTACGGATCCGCTGCCTACGGAGACGGAATAGGCGCAAACAGGATACAGTCTTGCCGCCACAATCCCGGATTCCTCATAAAGCTCCCGTCTTGCGGCATGTATCACATTTTCTCCCCGTTCCACATGACCGCCGGGCAGCTCATAGGTATCCCGATGCTTCTGCCGGACAAATACCCAGTTGCCCCGAAACTGCGCCGCAATTACAACAAACTTTATTTTATGCGGAATATCAAACGACTCGAAGATCGAACAAACCGTGTTAATTTTACCTGCCTTTTTCATCCATGCCTCCTTACCGTGCAGCGCTGCACGCAACTTTGTCAATCAGCCGGAACCAATCATTTCCGCGGCCGCCCCCGCACCGCAGCCGGGGCGCCGTGCGGATAGATAGAATAGATTTTATCATACCATAAACAGACGGAAATTTGTAGAGGCAAAAATAAAACAGGCCGAAACAGAAATGCAGACACGGGTTTTCTGCGAAGGGATGGCTCCGGACGGGGCATACGGCGGGCCCGGAGAAAGACGGTATGAAAATAGAGAAACGGCGGAGATTGGTTAATATCTGTATATGTGCCTTGGCAAAGTAGATAATTCTTTCACTATTTGTGTATTCCGCGGTGAAATATAATGGATTGACTTTGAAGGGAGGCAGCAGTATGCGTGCGGAGTGGATCTGGACGGACAGAGCGCGGGGGGATTCCCCGCAGATGGCATATTTTAAGAAAAACGTCATCATAGAGCGGCCGGAGGCGCCCTGCGTTCTGCGGGTCTGCGCGGACAGCCGCTATACGCTATATATCAACGGGCAGCGCGCCGGAACAGGGCCGTGCCGGGCGCCCCGGGGCGTGCATTATGCGGATTTGATCGATATTACAAGGTTTCTCCGGACAGGAGAAAATCAGATTTATGCAAAAGTCATCAGCTATTCGGATCAGAAATATGCTGCTGCGGATTTTCAGTCCGGTCCGGTTTCCGTGGTAACAGAAGGCATCGGCGGGCTGCTGATAGAAGAAATACAGACCGTATACGGATTCGGAACATCAGCGGCATATCTTGCGCGGACAGCAGCAGAATACGGCTTTGTACAGAATACATACGCCGGATATCTGGGTTTTTCGGAATATTATGATGCCTCTTTGCTTTCCGGAGAGGAGGGCCCGGCTGTGCTTCCCGACG
>USLW01000428.1 GCA_900555605.1 uncultured Clostridium sp.
GGCGGGGATAACTGTCAGCAGATCAGCAGAGAATGATCGGAGTGGTAAAGTCAGCGCCTCCGGCTTTTGCATTTTGATATCCAAGTACATAACAATCTGTTGCAGCGCATTCCAAAGATAGAAACTGCAGTGCAGCAGGAGTCGCCTGGGATCGGAATTTCGCCGGCGCGCTGAAAAGGGGAAGCCGGGCGGTCCGGTGCATTTGCCTGAGAAGAGGAGCCGCAGTGCGGCGCAGCCCTAATATGCGCAGATACGGAACTGGCTGGCAGTGCATTCCGCCGGGAATACGGAGCAGTGCTGCGGTTAAAATACGTTTTATACGCGTTTTCGTGTATCTTCTGGAAGTGCAGGCTTTCAGCAGCGTATTGAGATCAGCGCAGTGCAGCGCAGCGCGATACAATTTATATTCCAGGCCTTCTGAAACGCCGGGCAGTCTGCGGAGTCCTTCGGGCCCCGCTATGCGTAAAATATATAAAATGAGAGCTGTAAAGCTTTCGAGCATGACAGGACCGCGGCCGGCAGAAAACTCACGCTCCATGATGGTATAGCTGTTTTTCGGCATATAACGGGCAGCTTCGGAAAGTGCCCCCCGGATGTAAAATGCACTAGCTGTACAGGATTGTTCATTGGTATTATCGGGGGCTGTTAAGACCAGGGGCAAGGGGGTCGTGCTGTTGTGTCCGGCGCCGGCTCTGCGGATAGAAAGCGGAGTGATGAACGGATAAGCACGCAGGGCCCGCAGATATTCAAGGGCTAATATATCATTTGCACCCAGCTTCTCATTTGTTTCGGCACGGAATGCTGCCTCCGCAGCTGCGGGATAGGCGAGACCGTCCTGCAGGGCTTCGGAAAATGCCGGTATACTGCCAAGATCTGCCTCCGCAAGTGTTTGCAGACGCGCAAGTCCTTCCGCACCGGTTTCACTACCGAAGGAAAGAACATTTACAACCCCGGTCATTGCCGCCAGTTCTACTGCGCCTCTTGCAAAATGCTGCGCACTGGAGACTGCATACGGCAGGGGAAGCTCCAGTACCAGATCCGCCCCGCCCTGCAGGGCCATTTCTGCCCGTGCCCATTTATTAATGATTGCCGGCTCTCCGCGCTGAACAAAATTCCCGCTCATGACAGCGATTATATAATCTGCGCCGGACTGCCGCCGGGTTTGTGCAATATGGTATTGATGGCCGTTATGAAACGGATTATATTCACATATGACCGCCGCTGTTTTCAAAATCAGAACCTTCTCTCCGGTATAAACAATATACTTGGCTTTCTCATTATATAATGTTAAAATCATTTCGACAACCTGGCGCGGCGCCGTATTCTGCGCGCGGCGCCGCAGAAAGGACCTTACAGCATATGGATCGCAATTGCTCTTCGGATAAAGTTCTGCTGCGTATTTTTGATGCGCAGAATACGCTTCTTCAGACGACTTCTGCCCCAAAGGGTATGCGCCTTTATTCTGCACTGACAGAAGCCGGAATCCGCATTCAGGCGCCGTGCGGCGGCGCCGGGCGATGTGGAAAGTGTGTGGTATTGGTGAACGGAAAAGAGGAATTATCCTGTCAGTATATGATCAACGAAGATCTTGACATTCAGATACCGGAAGTGCACTTTTCGGGAGTGGAACCTACCGTTTCGGTGCTGAAACTGCCGGAAGCGGGGCTGCGGCGCGTGGGGTTTGCCGTAGATATCGGAACCACCACGGTAGGCGCTTATATGGCGGACTTGGACACTGGTGCAATTCTGGCGGAGGCCTACGGTCTGAATCCCCAGAGCAGATTCGGTGCTGATGTTATCAGCCGAATTGATTTTGCTTCACGCTCTGAGGGGGCGGCGCGGTGTCTTCAGGATTGTATCACATCCTGTTTGAATCAAATTTTTCAGAGCAGCCTTGTGCAGACGGGTATTTCTGCGGATATGGTGGAGACCGCGGTCATTGCCGCGAATACGACTATGCTGCATCTACTGACCGGCGCGCCGTGCGGCGGTCTCGGACAGGCGCCGTATACAC
>USLW01000429.1 GCA_900555605.1 uncultured Clostridium sp.
GTTGCATGCGCTGTTGCGGTTGAAGAAGCGAACAAATAAGGCGCAAAGCCGCATAAAATAAGAATTTTATACAAACAGGGCGTTTGATGTCAAGAACACCAAACGCCCTGTTTTGTTGCTTCAAAAGCTATTTTGACAACCTTTTGCCAACCGTCAAATAAGATGTTGTCAGCCAGATTTGTTCTGCTCTGTTTCTTGATATAGCTGCCGCAGAATTTTAAACCCTTCATCATTCATCTTATCGGTCAGATGCAGATAATATTTCATTGTCACCTGCAGGTCTTTATGTCCCAAACGCTCCTGTAAATATTTCGGCGGCGCCCCGTTTTCTGCCAGCATGGTAGCGTGGGTATGCCGCAGGGAATGAAAATCAAATTCCGGATACTGCATCCTTTGATGAACGATCTGCGCCGTATGCTGCATCGTTCGCGGATGGATAAATGTACCGTTTTCCCGCACGGAAATCAGACGGATTTCCTCACCGTTTCCTGCTGCATTCAGCTGCCGATTGTCATTGACATATAAATGTGTATAATGCTCTGCATAATATTCTATCGCCCGCTCCTGCCGTATCTTTTCCCGCTTCAGCAAATCCGCCGTTTCATCATCCAGATCAATCGTACGGTAGCTATCATATTTCGGGGCGCTGAAGTACCACACTTTTTCCCATTCATTCCACTGTATCTGGCGATTGACGGTGTATGTATGCTTCACAAAATCCACATCATCCCAAGTTCCCGCGAATGCTTCGCCGATACGCAGTCCGCATTTATATCCCAGCATCATCGGAATGTGGGTGGATGTCCCTTCGGGAAATCTTGCAAGGATTTCCTTGATTTTTTGGGGTGGAATAAAAACGTGCGGTGCCGTTCGAGGCTTGAATTGTTCGTTCCGCGGGCTGGGGAACGTTACATTGACCATCGGACTGTAGCGGATCATGTTCTGTTTGACTGCATACTTCAAACTTCCTGTCAAAATTCCTTTGATAACGGACAAGGTATTCCGACTGTAATTCTGCCCGGCCTTCCGGTTAATAAACTGTTGCAACACCGGAGCGGTCAGTGCTTTCAGCTTATATTGACCCAGCTCCGGTTTGATATGCAGCCGGAGCTTCTTTTCATAGTTACAAATAGTAATCTGCTTTAAATTGGTCTTACAGTATGTTTCCATCCAGTAATCAAGAAAATCACTAAAGCTGATTTCAGACGGAACGAAATGAAGACCTGCCTCATTGAACTCTGCCTTGGCCTTGATTCCGGCAGCGGATGCTTCCGCTTTGGTTCGAAAGCCGCTTTTGCTGATCCGCTTTCGTTTTCCCTCTATTCTTGCTCCCTCAAAAGAGTATTCCCAATACTTGCCCCGTTTTCTTATCGTGATTTCGCTCATTTAACGCCTCCGTTTCTGTTTTCGCATTCCATTAAGCAATGAGCCATTCCATACTCCGCTCGTCGCTTGGAAATCTGAAAATAGTATGTCGGAAACAGGCGGCAGGCAGAAAACGGTTCGGAATAAGATGCATTTGATTTGAGCTATGGGTGAGTTTGCATCCGCAAAACAGGATTGCTATACTGATAACGTCCTGATCGGGAGAACGAAAAAGGAGGTACAAGTTATGGAAAAACCCGTTGTTATGATAAACCTGCCCGAATTCATCGAGGAGATAAAATTCCGAAAAGCAATTGAAGTGCTGGGTACCTATCGGTCCTATGAAGATTATCTGGACGCTATGATCACTATCGCTGAACGGGATATGGAGGAAGATCCGGCGTTTCCGCAGTAAACTCTATCGATTTCTCTTAGAATAAGGAAAGCCGCCAAGCAGTATTTATTGTGGAGCAGTCTTCTAATCTGTTTTCTTTCGATTTCTTCAGCGGGAAAAGGGAAAAAGTGAAGAAAGTAGGAAAATGGAGCTATAACGAGTTATCGGAAGCAAAATTATGTTCTCACTTAATATTTTTCGGGACTATCCCAAAGATTGTGTAAACCTTCAAGCTGATGTAAGAAAAA